>DAHXJB010000396.1:0-6460 GCA_027372455.1 Chloroflexota bacterium
GCCGCACTGATGAGGGCAGCTTTCCAACTCATAGACCACATCTCCCCAGGAGAGCTTGTTCAACGTGCGTGCCGCAATAGATGTGCCATCGAGGGAGGAGCGATTAAGCTAGACTTTATCCATTCCAGGACACGGCTCTGGGCCGGAGCCCACGCGATGCTACCAGCCCGCCCCGCGCGGACTTTTCTGCATATCGGTCCGAAACGGCGACAACGCAATAATGGCAACGGACCGTAGCTGCCGGCGAGTCGCGGCCGGGCGCGGCCATCCAAACGGATAAAGCCTAGCTTAGCTGGTCGCTTGACTCATCGGCATCAGCGACGGTTCCGTGGATCTGCGGAGAGACTTGAGAGCCTGTGAGGCGCACCCCGAGCTAACAGCCCGGGGTGTGTTTTCGCTCTCGCCTTCGTATTTATTAGTCGCCTCAACCGGTCTGCCTGGACAGAGTTCCCCGCCGGTGCTGCCCGAGCTATGCGGCGCGGCGTTGCTGGATAGGCTGCTGGAGGGTCTCCTCGTGCAGATCGGGGATCTGCTTGCCGGTGGCGGCATCGTATTGGTAGAGGAGGTTGGAGAGGGTGTTGGCGTGCTCGTTCTCGTCCAACAGTATCTCCTCGACCATGGCCCTGGTCTCGTTGTCGTCGAAACCGCAAGTGCGGACGATCTCGTTGTAGAACTCGATGGTAGCCCTCTCGCCCACCAGATCATCCTCTAGCATGCTGCGGATGTCGTGGCCCGCGCTGAATGGGGTGGGGTTCAGACGGGCGACTTCCTTTGGATCGTTGGCCGGCACTCCGCCCAGCTGGTTGATCCGCTCGTTGAAATCCTTGGCGTGGTCGAGTTCGTCGCCCGCCTGCTCGTCCCAGATCTCCCTGATCCCAGCCATGTGGATGTCCGACGCCATGGTGTAATGGTGTCGATACTGGAGGAAGGAACCCCACTCGCCAGCCAGAGCCCGGTTCAGCATGTCGATGATCTTCTGGCGATCGGCCTTGTAAGCCGGGGTCACGGCCCCGTCGGGCATGTTCTGCTTGGCTTCTTGGTTGAACTGTTGGAGGAGGCCCTCCCAGGATTGCTGGCCTCCGCCAGATGTCTGTCCTTGTGACATCGGTAGTCTCCTCAAGATTCTGTTCGGGTAGAGAGTCGAAAGGCCCACGGGCCGGCAAAGCAAAAGAAATGCCAGGGAAAGTGCCGGCAGGGGCATGGCTCATGCCCTCCTCATCGTCGGTGGCAACGACGCTCCGGTCATCACTCTGAACCGAGAGGCCATAGCGCAGATGAGAAGCTTATGAACGCCATCGAGGTCCATCACCTGGTGAAGAAATTCGGCGATTTCACCGCCGTCAAAGGTGTGACCTTTCAGGTCAGGCAGGGAGAGGTCTTCGGCTTCCTCGGACCGAACGGAGCCGGAAAGTCCACCACGATCAACATGCTCTGCACACTGCTGCGTCCCACCTCCGGCCGTGCCACCATCAACGGCCACGATCTGCTGGCAGAGCAGAGCGCCGTGCGGCAATCCATCGGTCTGATCTTCCAGGACCCCAGTTTGGACGACCGGCTAACCGGGCGCGAGAATCTGCGATTTCACGCCATGCTGTACGACGTGTCCGGCGACCTGTTTCGGCAGCGCTCCAGCGAACTGCTGGAGATGGTGGAAATGACCGACAAGGCGGATGAAGTCGTGCACAACTATTCGGGCGGCATGCGTCGAAGACTGGAGATCGTTCGTGGCCTGCTGCATCGGCCGAAGGTGCTCTTCCTCGACGAGCCGACCACCGGCCTGGATCCCCAGACCCGTCGCCTCATTTGGAACTACCTGCTGAGGCTGCGGGACCGGGAAGCGGTCACGATGTTCATGACTACCCACTACATGGACGAAGCGGAGAACTGCGACCGGATCGCCGTCATCGACCATGGCGAAATCATCGCGCTGGGCACCCCGGCGGAACTCAAAGGGACGGTGGGAGGTGACGTCGTGACCGTCAGCACCTCGGACAACCGTCTCGCCGCGGCGATCCTGAGGACGGTCTACCACGTCGAGCCGCGGATTGTGTCCGACGGACAGCTGGTGATAGAGGTCAAGGAGGGTGACCAGTTCATTCCCAGGATGATGGCAACGCTGGCCGGCCGGAAAGAGGCCGTGACGGTGCGGAGCGTGAACCTGCGCCGGCCGACCCTGGAGGACGTCTTCATCAAGCTGACGGGTCGCCAGATTCGCGAAGAGGAAGCGGGCGCGAGCGAACAGATGCGGTTAGGAGGGCAAAGGTGGCGGCACTAGAGAGCACCGGGGTAGCTTCGCTCCGGCGCGAGCTCAAAGGGGTGTATACCATCTGGTTCAGGGACGTGCTGCGCTTCGTGCGGGATAGGGCGCGGGTCGTCGCATCGCTGGCCCAGCCGTTGCTGTTTCTGTTTGTTCTCGGCTACGGTCTGGCTCCCAGCGTATCCACTTTAGCCGCGGGGAACCTCAGCTTCACGCAGTTCGTGTTTCCCGGCATCCTGGGAATGACCGTGCTGTTCACCGCGATCTTCTCAGCCGTGTCCATAGTCTGGGATCGGGAGTTCGGCTTCCTGAAGGCAGTGATGGTGGCCCCGGTATCACGAACCGCCGTGGCACTGGGCAAGGTTGCCGGGGGCAGCACCGTGGCGATACTTCAGGCCGTCATAATCCTGCTGCTGGCGCCGGCCATCGGCATCTGGCTGGCCTGGGATCAGTATCTCCTCCTGCTTGGCCTGATGCTGCTGCTCGCGGCGGTGATGACCTCTTTCGGCATTCTGGTGGCGGCGCGCCAGCGCACCATCGAGAGCTTCCAGGTGATCATGAATTTTCTGCTCTTGCCGATGTTCTTCCTCTCTGGAGCTCTCTTCCCTCTGGTCGACGCCCCGGGCTGGATGAAAGTGCTCGCCACCATCGATCCGGTGACGTACGGGGTGGATGCCCTGCGCCAGGTGGCCTTGCGTTCCAGCGTTCCGCCGGAGTTCCTGCAAACCATCATCCTGCACCCTCTCCTCATGGACGTGGCGATCCTGGTCGGGTTCGGAGTCCTCTTCCTCGTTCCCGCCATCTGGCTGTTTGGCAGGCAGGACTGACCACCCGATCCGGCCATCGAAGCTGAGGGAGAACTGGATCTACCGCGAGTAGCTCGCGTTCAAGGTTCGAACGAAGTCAACTTTGGAATCGCCTTGGCGGCGAGCGTTACGTACTCATGGTTCTTCTCCAGCCCGATCGCCCGATAGCCTATGGCCTGAGCGGGAGCGAGGGTTGACCCGCTCCCCGCGAACGTATCGAGCACGGTCCCCTCTCCCAACGTGAGGTTGGCGCGAACCAGATACCGCAACAGCAATTGGGGCTTGAGGGAGGGGTGGGGACCCAAGGTACGCGGCTGGCAACCACCTCCAGGTTCATGCTGTGGAAGCGGTGGGCCTACCGAGCAGATCCCGTACATGCTCGGGAACCTCGTTCTGGCTTCCTGGATGTGCTCGTTCTCGCGAGTGGGGTGTACTCGATTGCTCAACAGTGCCACCCTTGAGGGGTACGAAAGTCGAGGAAAGTGGCCGCCCCGGGATCGAACCGGCCTGCCGGCCTCTCGATCAGGATGGTTCACAAGAGCGGGTAGATAGAGTTACGGTCTTTTGCCGGCGTGGACCCATGGATGCCCGATCAGGTCGGGCATGACGGTCCACGAAGGCTGTCACCCTGTCCCTGAACCATCCCTCTCGATCTCCCATCCGGTACCGATCTTGCAGATCATTGATGTTGCGAACGTCCGCGCTGAGCTCCTCACAGTACGGACGACGGCAGACGGGAGATCGGAGATGCTGCGACAACCACCGGATCAGGAGACCATCCTCGAGATCGGTGTAGTCTCTTTCCTGGTATTGCTGGTGGGCGGCATCGCCTACCTGCTGTTCGGCGACGCCATCGGCAAGTTGCTGAGTGGGCAACGCCGAAAGGAAGGCCCGCCGCAGCCCGGCAGCGTGCCACCGGAGCGGCATGGCAACATCAGCGCCGCGGCGGCCAGGTGAGGAGGCGAGGAAGAGACGATGTTGGCTCTTCGCAGCGCAGGGGGGCGTGGAAGGCTCGGCAGAAAGCTGTTGCGGGAGTTGTCGACGGCCAGGGCCGAGATCCGCCAGGGCCGGTTTCAGCGAGGCATGGAGGTCATGGCCATCTTCGCCGCCGTCGTCACCGGCTTCGAGTCCTATACCCAACATCTTAGAGGAGCCTTCTCCCAATGGTTGATGTGGACCCCGGCTCTCCTAACCCTGCCCATGGTTCTGGTGGCTGGAGCCGGCCTGTTCCGGGAGTGGATCGCGAGGAGGGTGCTGCCCATCGTGTCGTTGCTCTGGCTTGTGGATGGGGTGGTCGGCTTCGCCTTCCATCTGCGTGGCATAGGACGATTGCCGGGTGGATACAAGCTGGGTCAGTACAACCTGGTGATGGGTCCTCCGGTTTTCGCTCCCCTGTTGGCCTGTACCGTTGGCATTCTGGGACTACTGGGCAGCATGCTTCGGCGCGGCGGAATGGTCCCTCACGGCCTGAGCCGGATCCTCTTGCCCGTGGATGAGCACGAGCCGTTGATCTATCCTGAGGCCCGGTGGCTGCCCGAGCCACTGGCCACCAATGTGGCCTATGGCCGTTTCCAACAGGGGATGGCCCTGGTGGCAGCATTCTCGGGCGTGTTGGCCGGGGGCGAGGCCTGCTTGGAGCACCTGAGAGGAAGCTTCAACCAGCGCTTCATGTGGGTGCCGGTATGGGTCACCTTCCCGATGGTGATCGTGGGGGTGCTGTCGGCGGGCAACACGGCAGTTGCGCATCGGGCCCTGCCCGTCGTGTCGGTGGCCACCTTCCTGGTCGGGGCGCTCGGTTTCCTGCTCCACCTCCGCGGGATCAAGGAGATGCCTGGCGGCACGTCCACCCTCCGGTTCGCCATCACCCTGGGGCCACCTGCCTTCGCTCCCCTGTTGTTCTCTTCCACCGGCCTGCTCGGCTTCATCGCCAGCCTGCTCCAGCGGAGGGGAGACTGATGCCGCTCCACGACCGATACCCTGGCTACTACGTCCTTGGCCAGCGGGGACACTGGGACGCTGCTACCCGCCGGGTGGTGATGGATAGGGTCCACAACGTCCCCTGTTTCAGCCACTTCGATCCTCATGAGCAGGCCACCCTGGAAGCGCTCTGCGCAAGGGTGGCCCCCCAGGACCACAAGGAGCCCGATTGGAGGGTCCCTATCGCCCCCTGGATAGACCAACAGGTTGGTGAGGAGCTTCCGGAGGGCTTTCGATACGAGGACATGCCCGACAACAGGACCGCATGGCACTGGGGACTGGCGGGGCTCGACCAGACGGCGCGGGCCATGTTCGGTCTCGAGTTCGTGGACTTGAGCGCCGAAAGGCAGGGCCAGCTTCTTGAGGTTATCCGGGGTGGAAACCCGCCGGGGGAGGTGTGGCAACGGATGCCGGCGACTCGATGGTGGAGGGAGACGGCCCTTAGCCAGATAGCCGGCGTCTACTACGCCCATCCCTTTGCCTGGGACGAGATTGGCTTTGGCGGGCCGGCCTATCCCCGCGGCTACATGGCCTTGAACCACGGTGCCCCCGAGCCATGGGAGGTTCGGGAAGCGCCTCCCCCGGAGGGAGGTGTATCCCGATGAGGCTCAAGGTCCAGCTCGGGTCCGACTGGGTCCTCGACTGCGACATGAAGGAGTATCTGCCCCGGGATACGGTGGACTTCTGCATCGTCGGCTCCGGGGCCGGCGGCGGCGTTCTGGCCCAGCGGTTGGCCAGCTACGGCTTCTCCGTGGTGGTACTGGAGGCCGGCCCCTGGCACGATGCGGAAACCAGCATGGTGTCGGACGAGGCTGGCTCCCACCGGCTGTACTGGAACGATCTTCGGATCACCGGCGGCAAGGATCCACTCCAGTTCGGCGCCAACAACTCGGGAAGGGGAGTGGGGGGCAGCACCATCCACTATGCCGCCTTCTGCCCACGGCTGCACCCCTCGGACTTTCGGGTTCGCACTCTGGACGGGGTGGCCGTGGACTGGCCGATCTCCTATGAAGAGTTGGAGCCCTACTACGAGCAAATGGAGAGGGAGTACCCGGTGAGCGGCCCCGCCCATTACCCGTGGGGCCTGCCCCACGGATACCCGTATGCTCCGCTGCAGGCGGGCACGGCGGGACAGCAGTTGGTGGAGGGATGCGTCAAGTTGGGGATCCCGGTAGTGGCGGGCGGCCCGGTGGCGATCCCGGCCGGCCGAGTGGGGAAACGTCCACACTGCATTATGCGGGGCTTCTGTCTCCTGGGTTGCAAGGTGGGCGCCAAGCACAGCGTCATGGTGAGCCACATCCCCGATGCCATTCAGCATGGGGCCGAGATCCGGACCGAATGCATGGCCTTCGAGATCCCGGTCGATGGGGAGGGTAGGGCTACCGGGGTTCGCTACGTTCGCACGGTAGAGCACGGAAGA
>DAHXJB010000216.1:0-4150 GCA_027372455.1 Chloroflexota bacterium
TCGGGGTGGGCGTTGTGGCGGATCGTGCCGCTCTCATCCCTGGGTCCACATACACCGAGCCCCAGCCGGAAACCACAACCTTTAGCGTCTTCTGGCAGGCCTGGGATCTCGTGGAGCAACACTTCGTCGACAGGCAGGCCATCGATCCGACCAAGATGACCTACGGGGCCATCGAGGGGATGCTGGATTCCCTGGGTGACACGGGGCACACCCGTTTCCTGTCCCCACAGACCCTGAAGCAGGAAGAAGACGCTCTGTCCGGCCATCTGCAGGGGATTGGTGCCGAGATCTCCATTCGAAACGGCCAGCCTATCATCGTCGTGCCGTTACCGGGGTCGCCGGCGCAAAAGGCGGGGATCCGTCCGGGGGACACCCTTGTCAAGGTGGACGGGAAGGATGTGACCAACCTCACCCTCGACCAGATCGTCAACCTGGTGCGAGGTCCGGCCGGCAGTTCGGTTACCCTCACGGTCATCCACGAGGGCGACACAAACACGACTGACATCACCGTTCAGCGGGCCAACATCACCATCCCGAACGTCACCTGGGCGCTGTTGCCGGGAACTTCCACCGCTCATCTGCTGGTCAGCCAGTTCGCCGAGAACTGCACCAGGGATCTGGTGTCCGCGATGAGCGACGCGAAGTCCAAAGGTGCAACCTCTTTCATCCTGGACCTGCGCAACAATCCCGGTGGGCTGCGTGACGAGGCGATCGGCGTGGCGAGCCAGTTCTTGAAGAGCGGCAACGTGTTGATCGAGCAGGACTCCCAGGGGCATCGCACCAACTACCCTGTGAAGCCCGGGGGAACGGCTGTGGACGTTCCACTGGTCGTGCTGATCAATGAGGGCACGGCAAGCTCGGCTGAGATCGTCGCGGGAGCCATCCAGGATCAGAAACGAGCCTCGCTCGTGGGAACCACCACCTTCGGTACCGGCACGGTCTTGACCCTCTTCAAACTGAGCGACGGATCGGCCATTTTTCTGGGCACCTCGGAGTGGTTGACTCCCAACGGGCGGCAGATCTGGCACCACGGCATTACACCGGATATCCAGGTGAAGCTGCCCAATGGGGCAGAGCCCCTCACACCACTTGAGGAAGGCTCTATGACCCCTCAACAGTTGCAGTCCAGCCAGGATACGCAACTGCTGCGGGCGCTCCAACTGCTTTCTCATCCGAACTAGTGCTCCGCCACACTGGTTCCGATGTGTAGGGCACGTGGCGCGAGCGAGCACAGCGCCACGGCTCTGCCCCGCCGCCCGGTGATCAGGCGGCGAGGGGGCGGCGGCGCCCTGTGCGCCGCCCTACATTTCAGGATCACTGTGGCGGTGTACTAGTGCGGCGACACAGTGAAGGTGATGGTTACTGTCATGCTGAGCGAAGCGAAGCATCTCCACATTCCGCCGAGGAGATCCTTCGCTATCGCTCAGGATGACACTGGTCAGAACCATTGTGTCGCCGCACTAGAACACGACCACACTGGTTTTGAAGCGTAGGGCGGGGTCTTGTACCCCGCCGTCCGGTCCATCGGGCGCGCTTGACGGCGGGGGATACGTGACGCGAGCGAGCACAGCGTCACCCCCGCCCTACCCATCGAAATCAATTTGGTCGCCGTACTAGGCAGCTGCCCCCGACGGTGCAAGCCTTTCGATTGCTCGAGAGTCGTTTTCTTTTCAGTGGGGACAGATGGTTACCTGTGGCGATCCCGGTCTCGGGGCTCGTTTCGTGACCGCATGACCTCTCTCCAGGAGTAGACAAGGGCCGGAACAGCAATGGAGACCATGAAGATTCCGATCAGCAGGTAACCTGCATCCACAGGCAGCTGTTTGTCGAGGCCAAGCAGGGTTATCGCTCCAAATGCCAGGAATAGTAGCCCGCCGAAGAACAGTGTCCTTCCACCCGTCTGACTGCCGATGCGCTTTATCTCTGCCTCTGTCAAAGATCTGGTCCAGCGGAGAGAAGCCCCGAACACCGCTCCCACGATCACCAGCATGATCATCGTTCCCAATCCATACAGCAATCCGGGAAGGAATCCAATCCATGGGCTCGGCATGGAAGGGGCGGCGATGGTGTTGACGAATAGCGAGAAACCCCCGAAGCCGAAGCCTGCTATGAAACCGTGGATGATGGTCCATTGGACGGAGGGTGGTCTGTAAGATGCGGCATCCTCCCTGTGTTCCCTGCTCACGACTTGGGCCGTCTGCTCCATGTCGTGCGCCTCCTCATGGTGATGTCCCATGATATGGATATGGACATAACGATTTCGTCTAAGAACTATCGCTCCAGCGACCGACATCGCGATCCCGACGACGACGTAAACGATCCCATTGATGGTGGGGGAGAGGAGAAAAGGGGCCAGGGCCAGGTAGGCCAATTCCGAGAGCAGGGTGCGTTGTGCCGTGAAGGCAGCGGAGAAGTAGAGCCCAGCCTTCATCCCTTCACGGCCGGTTGCGCCCCCAATGGCGTAGCTGAAGGTTATAGGCCAAGTGTGCTCGTCGGGGAGAACCCCGTGCAGGAGTCCAAAGAGAAACGAGTAGGACAGTGCGACCAATGTTGGCATCGACAGCTTTGCCCGAGCAACGTCGACTGGTCACGAGTGACAGTGCAGCTCCCAAGTGAGGAGCCGCCCTGCCGCTTGTGACGCCAGTCTTCACGCAACATTCAGACCGTGAATAGACGAATGCTGCACCACGGTTGGGATACCATGGCGATCGCCCAGGAGCCACACAAGTGGAGCTTTTCCCCAGTTCGTCACTTTCGGCCGAGGACGCCGTAGTGGCGAGGGCCGACCTCGAAGCGCTCTGTGCTCGCAAATCCAGCCTCTTGCAAGAGCTCTTCCACTCGCTCCGGCGCCAGGCGATCCTCCATCGGCGGGCCCCACTCACCTGCCTCTTTCTTCCACTCCACAACGCCCACCACGCCGAGCTCTTTCAGGATTCGGAGGATCTCACCGATCATTTTGGTGGGGTCTTCGACCTCGTGCAGGACGTTGACGATCATCGCCCTATCGACTGACCGGGATGGCAAAGGCAACTCGTCTTCCTGGGAGAGCAGGGCTTCCACGTTGGTGACTCCCTCCTCGGTCGTCCTCTCCTTGACTCGTTCCAGCATTGCCGGCTCCACATCGAGGGCGTAGACTTTGCCCGAGGGACCAACCCGCTGGGCCGCGGGGAGGGTGAAGAACCCCGGACCCGACCCAACGTCGGCAACCGTCATCCCTTCGGTCACGCCGAGTGCCTGAAGCACCAGCGCAGGATCCTGCCAACGACGGCGTTCGGGGCTCAACAATCTATCCATATGTTTTGGGTCGATTTTGCTCATCGGTCTTCCTTCGGACAACATGATGTGCGCGCCTGGGTTGCGCTGCTATCTGCGGAATTCTACCGCAATCGCGCGGCATGGGTGGAAGTGGCTTTGGCCGGCGGCCTCGCTACGAAGTGGCATGGGATGTGCCACTGTCACTTTCCTGGATTTACCTCGTCGCCAAAGGAGAGACCAGCATGATCGCCAACCGTTGGCGTGGTCTCATGCCCCTACTGTTGTGCGTTTCTCTCGGCCTGGGGACTGTGTCCTGCGACTTCTTCTCAAGGCAGATCGGCCGGACCAACCAGAACAACAGCCAGCAGGTGGTGGCTGCGCCTAGTGCCACGACTGAAAGCGGCGCGACTCATCCGTCGGGGCCATCCCAGATCCCTGCGACAGCCTCGGCCTCGTCCGGGGAAGCTTTCGCTTCATCGGTGCGAACTGTGACTGAGCGAGTGAAGCCGGCGGTCGTGCAGATCACCTCCCAGCAGCAATCGTTAGGCTCCTTCGACCAGGCGGTGCCTCAAACTGGAGTTGGTTCCGGAGTGATCTACGATCCCGTTGGGCTCATATTGACCAACAACCACGTCGTGGCGGGAGCGCAGACTCTCACAGTGGCTCTTTCCGACGGCCGTTCCTTTAGTGCTAGGACGGTGGGTGCCGATCCTCAAACCGATCTGGCGGTGGTGCAGATCCAGGGCGCCAACCTTCCGGTGGCCAAGCTTGGGGATTCGGGACAGCTGCATGTTGGCGACTGGGTGGTGGCAATCGGTAACGCCCTGGCCCTCCCCGGGGGACCGACGGTGACGTCCGGAGTGATCAGCGCCCTGGGCCGATCGGTCCAGGAACC
>DAHXJB010000236.1:0-2861 GCA_027372455.1 Chloroflexota bacterium
CCTCAGGATCGGGATCCGCCGCCCCGAGGTCGTGAACTCCTCAGGGGGTGGCGACGCCGGCGCGAGGGGCGCTTCCACCAGACGCCCCATCCTGAAACCTTCTCCGCCATCTTCCTGACGGTTATCCGCACGCGCTAGACCGCCAACCTCCTTGCCCCAGGAAGAGTCCGCCGCTACGACCGACCTGACCACGTCCCGCAGCCCACCGTAAATCAACCTCTCCCTGAGCAGACGAACCTCGACCTTAGTGGGATGAACGTTGACGTCCACCTCCGCGGGCGGGACCTGAAGATCCACCACCGCCACCGGATGTCTTCCCACCATGAGCAGCGTCGCGTACGCCTCCTCCACCGCATAGGACAGCGCTCTGCTTCTGACAGGTCTCCGGTTGACCGTCAACCAAATGCCGGATCGGGTGGAACGGCTGATCCTTGGGGCGGCCGCGAACCCTGATACGCGGGCCGCGACTCCACGCACCGGCCGGTCCGTTTCCACGGTGCCATCAAGGGGTAGAAGAGCCAGCGCGACGTCCTTCCCAAGAACCTTCAGCGCTGCGTCCAGGGGATCCCCGGTTCCGGGGGTGTTGAGTGACCTTCGCCCATCGATAACCAGATCGAACGCGACCTCTGGGTAGGCGATCGCAAGGTGGCTCAACAGCTGAGCGACGTGAGCCGCCTCTGCTGCCGCCGATCGAAGATACTTTCGGCGAGCAGGCAGGTTAAAAAACAACTTCTCCACGGTGATGGTGGTTCCGCGCGTGCGAGTCGCCGCGGTGGTCTGGAGCAGCTTGCCCGCGACCAGATGCATCCCGTGGGCGTGCGACGCTGAGGATGTCGCGCTGACCAGGGTCATTTCCGATACTGCCGCGATGCTGGCCAGGGCCTCACCGCGAAAGCCGAGGGTGGAGACGCTGTTCAGTTCCTCGGCCGCGAGCAGTTTGCTGGTCGCGTGACGCTCGACTGCAAGGGGAAGCTCCTCCCGAGTGATGCCGCATCCGTCGTCAGCCACACGGATCAGGTCGCATCCCCCCGCCACGATCTCCACAGAAACCGAGCGCGACCCCGCATCCAGGGCATTCTCAACCAACTCCTTGACAACGGAGACGGGTCTCTCCACCACCTCCCCAGCGGCAATCTTGCCGATCACGTCTGGACTCAGCAGCTGAATGGGCATCGTTACCTTTTGTCTTCCGGGTTCCGTGAGCCGGAACTCAGAACGATTCTCTGCAACTCGTCCAGTTTAGCGATTGCCTGCAGCGGGGTCATGGAGGCCAGTTCCAAACCACGCAACTGCTCCACGACCTCACTGTAGTCGGGACCGACCTGGTCACCAACCTCGACCAACGGGGCACGGGGTCCTCTCTCGGACTCCAGTTCTCGAAGGATCTCCCTGGCTCGCCGAACCACCGGAGCAGGAATGCCCGCCAACTGAGCCACGTGGATCCCGTAGCTACGATCGGCTCCCCCGGGCACAACCCGGTGCAGAAACAGTACTCGGTCGCCCTCTTCCAGGACATCCATCCGGAAATTGCTAACGCGGGGCAGCACCCCCGCCAACTCCGTCCATTCATGATAGTGGGTCGCGAACAGGGTCTTGCATCGAAGCGACGGCTCCTCGTGTAGCTGCTCTATAACAGCCCTGGCGATGGCCATCCCATCGTAGGTGCTGGTGCCGCGACCCACCTCGTCCAGAACCACAAGGCTCCGGGGAGTGGCGTTGTGCAGGACGTTGGCGGTCTCGGCCATCTCCACCAGAAAGGTGCTCTTTCCTGCCGATACATCGTGCTGGGCTCCAACACGGGTGAATATCCTGTCCACGAGGCCAATTCGGGCTTGATCCGCGGGCACGAAGCTGCCCATCTGAGCCATCAAGGCGATCAGTGCGATGCCCAGGACGTAGGTGGACTTCCCGGCCATGTTGGGACCGGTAAGGACCACTATCTGCGCTCCATCGCCATCCAATTCACAGTCGTTGGGCACGTACTCTCCAGCGGGCATCAAGCGTTCGACAACAGGGTGTCTGCCAGCCCGCAGGGAGATAACCGAGCTGTCGTCCACCGTGGGCCGCACATACCGTCCGGACACGGCAGCCTCGGCAAGTGACAGCAGACCGTCCAGTCGCGCCATCACCTGGGCCGTCCTCCGGACTCTCGCGGCCATGCCCGAAAGCTCGGCCAGCAGCTCGGAGTAGATCTGCTTCTCCAACGCCTCTATCTCCTCCTGGGCGCTGTTGAGTCGCATCTCCTGCTCTTTCAGCTGCGAAGTGACGAAGCGCTCGGCGTTGGCCAGGGTCTGCTTTCGCTGGTATCCCAGCGCCTCCAGCAACTCCGCCACGGTGGACGCCCCGGTCTTCATTCTTGCGTACTCGTCGGCGGGCGTCTCAAGATTCGGCCGGGTCACCTCGATGTAGTAGCCGAAAACCTTGTTGTAGCCGATCTTCAGTGATCGAACGCCGGTGCGCTCCCGCTCCGATCGCTCCAACCCCGCTATCCACTGCTTGGTGTCGCCGGTTATGGAGCGAAGCTCGTCCAGTTCCGACGATCTTCCCTGCCGGATCACCCCCTGGCCCACCGTTGCGGCGGGCTCGCCGGCAATGGTCGATTCTATGCCCTCTACCACCTCCGGGCAGGGATCCAACAATACCCCATCAGCACGAAGCAGCTTCGGCAACCATCGCTCCATGACCCGCGATAGCTCCGGAACCATGCGCAACGATCGAGCCATGGACAGGCAGTCTCGGGGAGCCAGACTGAGTTGAGCGGCCCTCGAGGCCAACCGCTCCAAGTCCCCCACGTTCGACAGTGCCTCCGCCATCTCAGCCCGTCCGAGGGGAGAACTGACAAGTTCCTCCACGCCATCCAG
>DAHXJB010000398.1:0-2351 GCA_027372455.1 Chloroflexota bacterium
CCTTTGCTCGGCTGAGCGAAGAAACCGGAACGCGCTCAGATCGAGGAGGTGCGGGGCGTGGGGATCAGAGTGTTGACCCTGCTGGTGGTGTTGGCTGGCTTTCTGGTATGGATGGGATCCAGGAGACCCGCCTGGTTGACCCATCCGATACTGGCTCTCTCGGTTGAGGCGAAGCGGGGGGCGGAGTTGGGAGCCATTCGCTGGAGTGGAGGCTTGCTTCGTGGCATGGGGGCGATTGAAACCGCGCCCCGAGCGGAGATGGATGCAATGCTGGCTCACCGGGTCTTCTACGCGGTGCTGGATCAGCTTCAGTCTGCTGCCGTCGATGTCAGGGTTATGATGATTGGGGGAGTCATTCATCTGGAAGGCAGTGTCACCAGCGCCGAGGCGAGGGACGAGGCGGAGCGCGTGGCGAGACAGGTCAGCGGTGCGCGGGTGGTGGCAGACGACCTGCGGGTGGTGTGACGGCCCGAGTACTGGGTGCTCCCTCTCCCTATGGGAGAGGGTCGGGGTGAGGGCTGCTGGATGCTACCTCACCCCGCGGTCGACCACTAGCTTGAGGATGGGATGGTGCTCTTATACTCCCCGTCCAAACGGCCAACGCTGTACCCCGTGGCGTCTTGCAGTGCCGAGTCGAAGCTCTCTCCTGCTGCGACCTTCTGCAGGGTCTGAATCAGTGGCATTCCGCCTACCTTCCCTGCCAGATACTTCACCGCCAGGTATGAAGCCCCGTAGCCTGCCTCCAGGTTCTCCGGCGCAGCCCCAATGAAGCTGTCCCAGTTGCTGGTCAGGTCCATGAGTGAAGGCAGCGTTCCGGAAATATAGTAGGCGTAGGCGTAGTGGGTGTGGCTCTTCTCGGAGACCGTCCCTGAGATCTTGCTGTAGGCCATCCATTCCGCCAAACCCTCTCTGAACCATCTCGGTCCGGCACCGTTCGCCAGGTCCGTTTGCATGATCTTGCTGTACTCCATGAGCAGGTTCGACTGCGTTGTATCTTGCCAATCGTCCTGCCCATAGCGATAGCTGAGGTTCATCAGGATCGCCCACCCGCCGGTCTGGAGGTCGTTGCCTCTAAGCACCGAGCTGTTGGCCGCGAACTGATCGACGTTCGCGATGTTGAGGCCCATGATCGAAGCGGCACCGTTGGCCATCCCGTAGCCGTCGTTGTAGAGATAGACGGTTGTTGGCCGGTGAGGTCGCCATCCCCAGACCGTGGCCCACTCCTGGTCGATCCCCTGCATGAAGCTCTTCACCATCACACCATGTCCGCCGGACTCGGCGTCCATCGCCTTCACGTCTGGCGAGTAAGTCTGGAGGGACAGCGACGTGGGTGTGGCAGGCACGGCGGCCGGCGCCGGGGTGGGTGGCGCACTGATAGGCGGTACCGGCGTGGGTGGAACGGTAGGTGCCAGGGTGGGCTGAGGGGCTGCGGAGGTTGTCGTGGCTGGTTGCTCCCAGGCGAAGCGCTCGCTGTTCGGCCTGCTCTGGAGCCCGTACGGACCCAGGATCCAGGTATAGCTCCCGTCGGTGAAGCTGTTCCATCGGTCGGCTTTTCGCCACACCATCAATCCGCCGGTCGTTCGCTGCAGAATGTCCCCGTTGGGGGCTATTTGCTCCGCCTCCAGCGGCAGCCCGACAACAGATGGGATCTGGTCTGCCAGGGCCTTGAAGCCGTCGTGGAACTGGTGAACGGTTTGGGCCTCAGCTATGCGGCTGGCCATCAAGGCAGCGGCAACCAGTAATACGATGGTGAAGAGAAGCCGTTTCATCGTGCTACTCCCTTCAGAGGGGGTATTGTGATCAAGAGCGACGTCAACTTTTCCCATGGCCGAAGTGAACTTCATCCAGGGAAAGCTGCGTAGCAAACCGACGCGAGTGAACGAGACAGGAAGGTGGCAGAAGTTGCTGGGACTAGCTTATCAGAAATGGATCCCTTTGGCGCAATGGGATTCGATTCGGGTCTAGGACCCTATGCTATACTCGGTTTCGAGACGGGTTCTTAGGACCATCCCTCGGCGAATAAGGAGGACGCAGCGTGCCCAGCCTTGTCTGTTCCCTTTGCGGTGCTACCTACCCATATGGTGAGCACCGACAGCGCTGCTCGCGGGACGGCGAGCCGCTGGAGGTGATGCTGGATCCGGCCGCGGAAAGGAGGGAGATGCCGGGCGAAGGACTGCTGCGACGGTGGCAGCGATTCTTGCCCTTCGAGCGGATCTCTTTGGACATCGATCTGGGTGCTGGGAACACCCCACTCGTGAAGTCTCGGCGGGTGGCCCAGCAGCTCTCCATGACCAACCTGTACTTCAAGAACGAGGGGGTGAACCCTACCGGCTCGTTCAAGGATCGGGGCA
>DAHXJB010000249.1:0-2952 GCA_027372455.1 Chloroflexota bacterium
CGCAACGATTCGCCGTGGTCGGCTTACGTTCAATGAAAGTCATGGAAGGTGACCCAATGTCTGAAGCGCTCTAGACGCTGCTTCTCTCACCGAGACATTTGGATCCGCCAGGGCCACCGCCAGCGCTCTCTCGGCCTCCTCACCACCCAACCGTCCGAGGGCCTCAGCCGCCTCTTGCCGCACCAGGAGAAAGGACGATCCTAGGACTTGCGTCAGGATACTGGCCGCCTGAGGGTCACCGATTCTGCCCAGTGCCTCGACTGCTGCTCCCAGGATGTATGGGTCCGAGCTTCGCTCCACCAGCCGCATCAGGGGACCGGCAGCTCGCGCCTCCCTCAGTTCTCCCAGGATCCACGCCGCCCGCACCGACGTTTCTGGCTCCTCGTGGCCCAGAGCCGCGATCAGCTTCGAGACGTAGTCCTCACGCTCTTCGGCCAATGGTGTCTCCACTGCTGTCGGTCGTCAAGGCCTGGTCGATTTGCCTACATACCTTGCTCGCGCGATCACCAGCCTTGCCAGGCGAGCCATGACCAACAAAAAAGCCTCCGTCTGGACACTTCTATCCAGACAGAAGCTATCAGTCGACTCTTCGACCCTTCGGGGTGATTCCCCGGGCGAGCTTCATCGCCACAGTTCAGCAACTAACCATATTTACACTCTTATCCTAGCGCTGTCAGCCTGAACAGTCAAGCCATCGATGTGCATCATAATGTTTGTCGGTGAATGGGGTATGGTTGCATCAGAAAAGGTGTTGTGGGAGGTGTCGGACAGAGGGCCTGCGGCAAGCGACTCGAGCCCCGTGATGCATCAATAGATGGTGTCGGTGAAGGTTTCCTTGACTCGACCACCTCGCATCGCTTAACATTTGTCCCGGCAGCATTGGTTGCTTGCCGCGATGAGGCTCGCGGCGCATCCCAGGTTGCCTCCTGGGGATGCTCGAACCGTCAGTTGCCTGGCTGATGGCCTCTACTGCTGGAACCAGCGGTTTCCGGCGGTGGAGGCCTTTCTTGTTGATTATGGACAGGAGCAGAAAGCCCGGGAGCAAGAGATTGACGGACTCGTTTTCGAGAGCGTTGGCGAACTTGGGGGCAGGGACCGGAGAGAGTCCGGAGGGAGCGGTGGACCGGGCAGCATCCATGGGCTCTGACGACCACAGCCGAACCTTCGAGATCCAGGTAGAACTGCCCTCGGGACCGTACAACGAGTACATCTACGACTCGGAGCGTCGGTCTTTCCGGCTCCAAGCCGTTGTCCGGCCCAAGCATCCCCTGCACGTTCAGACCAACTTCATCCAAGCAATACATCAGAATCGAGTCCATCTCTAGCCAGCTTGCCGGTCGGTGCCACCACCCCCTTCGAGTCCGGGCCGTTTACCAAGAGAGACTCAGGGTGCTGAAGTGACCGGGTCAGCCTCCAGGTGGCAGGTCTCGTTCAGCAGCATCGTCACCCAACCCTCATCCGTCTTCTCGAAGACGCTGATGGAGCCCGTGTTCAGCTCGAGCCGTGGAACGCACACATCGCTCAGACCGAGCAGGTGGCAGGCGAGCGCCCTACCGACCATCCGGTGGGCGACCAGCACCACGTCCCCCGCCGGCTGGTCGGCGAGGATCCCTTCGACCGCCGCCGCTACCCTCTGTCGGAATCGGGTGACGCCCTCGCCGCCCGGGATCTGGGCCATATGTGGCTGGGTCAGCCATAGCCGGTAGAGGTCGGGATAGGTGACTGCCACCTCTGCCGGGGTCTTTCCCTCCCACCCTCCGTAGTTGAACTCGGTCACTCCGGAGAGTGGTTGTGCCGGTACTCCCACGGCGTGTCCGATCGCTTCGGCCGTTCTTAATGCCCGAGAGAGAGGGCTGCTGTAGATGGCAGAAACCGAATACTTGCGTTTGATGGCCCTGGCCGCCTGCTCGGCCTGCCAGTGCCCCGTGTCATTCAGGGGCACGTCGATCTGCCCGCGGAACCGCTCCTCCCGGTTCCACTCGGTCTGCCCATGGCGCACTAGGATCACCCTGGCCATCTGCACCTCCTCGATCCTCGGCGCGTCTTACGGACGCCGAATGCTGTAGAACGCGTCCCGCCCCAGGTAGACAGCAGCGTCCCCCAGCTCCTCCTCGATGCGCAGCAGCCGGTTGTACTTGGCGACCCGCTCTCCTCGGGCCGGGGCCCCGGTCTTCATCTGTCCGGTGTTGGCGGCCACCGCCAGATCCGCGATGGTGGTGTCCTCCGTCTCCCCCGAGCGATGCGACACGACGGTGGTGAAGCCGGCCCTCTGGGCCATCTGGATGACCGCCAGCGTCTCAGTAACGGTGCCGATCTGGTTCAGCTTGATCAGAATGGAATTGGCGGTTCTCTCCTGAATGCCTCGCTTCAGGCGGGTAGGGTTTGTGACGAAGATGTCGTCGCCCATGATCTGGATCCGATCCCCTAGCTTCTGGTTGAGCATCGCCCACCCCTCCCAGTCGTCCTCGGCCAGACCGTCCTCGAGGGAGATGATGGGGTACTGGCGCACCAGGTCGGCATAGAACTCCACCATCTGCTCGGAGGTGAGTGAGCGACCTTCCCTCTTCAGCTCGTACTTGCCGTTTTCGTACAGCTCCGAGGCCGCCGGGTCCAGCGCCACGTACACCTGCTCTCCGGCCTTGTAGCCGGCGGCGTTGATCGCCTCCAGGATCAGGTCCACCGCCTCTCGGTTCGAGCTGAGGCTCGGGGCAAAGCCGCCCTCGTCCCCGACGTTGGTATTCAGCCCTTTCCCCTTCAGTACGTTCTTTAGGGCGTGGTAAATCTCCGCGCTCCATCGGAGGGCGTTGGCGAAGCTATCGGCCCCCACCGGGACGATCATGAACTCCTGCAGGTCGGTGGAGTTGGCCGCGTGCTTTCCCCCGTTCAGGATGTTCAACATGGGGATCGGCAGTGTCCTGGCGCTCGTCCCGCCGAGGTAGCGGTAGAGCGGGA
>DAHXJB010000257.1:0-2731 GCA_027372455.1 Chloroflexota bacterium
GCGGAAGCCACCTCGGCTTGAGGGCACCGGCCTGACTACCATCACCCCGTCCTCCTGCGCCTTGTCATTCGGGCTAGGAGTCGCGTCGATCGAATACAGCAGACTTTGCCGCAGGGGATCTACCGCTGACGACGAGGCAGAAGATGAAGCCTTTCCCGATTCTCCGGCAACCGGCGCAACGGCCGCCGCAACCGGGAAGCTGCTTATCGGAAGGCTAACGAGGGCTTCCAGGGTAGGAGCCGGCACCGGAGCGGAGGAGGCCATCTCCACGGACGGCCGCAGGCCAACCACCTGAGGGGCCGCGAAAAGTTGATCGTGGGCGGCCCAAGCAGAGGAACCAACCAGCACCACCACGACCAGGTGCGACAGCAACCGACTCTTGAAGGGAAGACGAACGCCAAGGCCGACTAGGAGATCCAATCGCGCCCTCAACGTGGCGCGCAAATTTCTGCGTAGTTGTGGGCTGCTGATACCAGCCACCTCCCAAGATGTGTCGCCAGGATTCCCCGGGCACAACCACATCTTTGATAGGGCCACACCGTAGCCCGTTACGCGGTATTACCGTGCTAGACCAAGAGAAAGAAGCCGGACACGCCCTAAGAGCGGGCGTCCACGGGGCCGGAAGGGTAAGACTCAGAAAAGCCTGCTATGGAGACTCATGCCCAGGAAACCGAATCCAGAGCAACTCTGCCGTACTATACAACAACCGGATACAGGCTGGCAACCATTACCAAAGCTATGATCCGCCAGCATCGCCGCCGCAAGGCATAGAGCTACTGGCCGGCATGGCTATTCATGGCATTCAGATCCGACCCGAGCTTTTTCAGCTCGTCGCCGAAGCCCGCCCAGTCGCCGGCCTTCAACCGCTCCTGGGCGCTGTTGTAGTGGTCCTGAGCCGACTTCACCAGCTCGGAGATGCTGGAGGGGATCGATGTCGCTCCGGACGGCGTTGGAGCAGTCGACGTGGAAACAGTGGTGCTCGCCGACTGGGCGGAAGGGCCGAGCGTTAGCTTACCATCGTACAGCTTGTTCAGCGCATCTCCCAGGCTGGGCTCCATCACCACCTTGTTCCCAGTGGAGACGATCACCCGTTTCAGTTCGGGGATGGATCCCCTGTCCGCCTGGAGGTAGACCGGCATCACGTACAGGTTGGCCTGGCCGACCGGGATCGCCAGCAAATTGCCACGGGTCACCTGTGAGCCACGCTGGCCCCATAGGGTGAACTGAGAGGAGATGCTTGGATCCTGATTGACCCTCGCGTCGACCTGCATTGGACCGTAGATCAGCTTGTCCTTGGGGTACTTGTAGACGATTAGCTTGCCGTAGTTAGCGCCGTCGGATCGAGCGGCAAGCCAGGCGATCATGTTGTCCTTGTTGGACGGGGAGAATGGGAGCAGCTGAAGGAACTCCTCACTCTTTTCTCCCGGCAGTCGCATTATCAGGTAGTAGGGCTCCACAGGCTGGCGAGCGTCCCCAATCGATTCGCTGGGAATGCTCCAGAGATCCTCGCGGTTGTAGTAGACCTGCGGGTCCTGCATGTGGAAGGTGCGATACATCTCAGCCTGGGCCTTGAAGAGATCCTCAGGATAGCGAATATGGGACTTCAGCGAGGCGGGCAACTGATCCATCGGGGAGAAGAGGCTCGGGAAGATAGACGCAAAGGTCGAAGCCAATGGGTCGCTGGGATCCGCGAGGTAGAAACGCACTGAACCGTCGTAGGCGTTTATCACCACCTTTGCGCTGTTTCGAATATAGTTGAACTCCCGACCCACCCGTACCTGCTGCGTTGCCGGGGCTCCCGGTCTGGATGGGACTGTAACTTGAACTCGTTCCTGATAGAGCGCCGAGTAGGGATAGTCGCTGCCGTAGGTGTAGGCATCCTGGATCCAGTAGAGCTGGCCGTCGGCCACCACCAGGTAGGGATCCTTGTCCAGCATGAGGAAGGGGGCGATCTTCTGAACTCGCTGCTGGATGTTCCGGTAGTAGAGCACCCGGCTCTCGGGAGTCAGATAGGCACTGAAGAGGATGTTGCCATCTCGGAAGTACCAGGCGTAGGCCAGCCGTTTGAAAAAGGAGTCGAGCTTGACCCCCCCGCTTCCCTGGTAGCTGCCGTAGACGTTCTCGTCTCCCTTCGCGTAGTCGAACTCCTGGGCCGTGGTCTTCACGATCACATAGCCATTGTTGACCTCGCCGTAGTAGATCTGAGGCTTGTCTATCTTGATGTCACCCTGGGGCGGGATGTCCTTCACCAGCAGGTTGGGCAGCCCCTCCCCCACGATCTCGTTCACCGGACTCATGACCAACCCATAGCCGTGGGTGAACTGAAGCCGCCTGGTCACCCAGTTCTGGGCCTGGGATGCCAACTTGTCCGGGGAAAGCTCCCGGGCCGCCAGCATCACCTGGCGATACTTTCCCCCGATGTTGTATCGATCGACGTCCACATCGTGGAAGTCGTAGTAGAGCCGGATCGCCTGGATCTGGTTGTAGGTGTCCTTCAGGGGCTGATGATCCCACAGCCGAATGTTTCCGATCGTGTCGGGATTAGCTTCGATCTCATTCAGGCTCACCGCATCCTCGGCCTTGAAGTCCTGCTACTGGACCTTGTCCAACCCAAACGCCTGGCGGGTCAGCTTGATGCCGGATTCTATGTAGGGCTTCTCCTTCTCCAGCTCGCTCGGCTCCACCTGAAGCTTCTGCACCACCAGCGGATACAGGTTGCCGAGCAGCACCG
>DAHXJB010000037.1:0-3159 GCA_027372455.1 Chloroflexota bacterium
CACCACACCGTTGGTGCAACCCTGCTCTATCCGCTCCAGCAGATATCCCCGGAAGGGCTCCAGCTTGCTGACCCTCGGATGTTCGATCTTCCGATGCAGCCTCGGGGCCGTCTCCTCCAGCACCTTCCGGATGGTCTTTGGGTCTCGCCCAGTACGCCGAGAGATCTCGCTGAGCGATACCCCTTGCCTCGCCATCTCTCGGATGGCCACCCATTCGTCCACCCTTAGCACTCCTCTCCTCCCAGCCCTTATTGGCTGGGCAGTGTACTCCAGGTGGGGAATTTCAAATCGGTGTTTTTCGGGATTCTCTCACCGGTGCTGACACCTGAGCAAGACTCACCTTGCCCAACGCATCCTGCGCGCCCTGGAGCCGCTGTTGCCCAAAGGCAGGCGGGTCTACGCCCATTTCGATGCCTGGTACGCTTCGGCCTCCCTGATAAAGCTCTGCCGCCGCCAAGGCTACCACGTGGTTTGTGCCATCAAATCCAATCGCAAGCTGGATGGGACACGCATCGACCGCCAAGCTGCTGCCCTTCGGCACCAGCGGTACACCGATGTCACGGTGACCGCTGCAGACGGAAAAGCCACCACCTATCTGGTTCGCACCCTCCAGGGGCGACTGGAGAAGGTGCCTGGCGGAGTCTGCGCCTACGTTTCGAGACGGCACTACCGGGACAAGCACCCGGCGTACTTCATCAGTACGGATCTCGCCTTGAGCGCGCACTCCGCGCTCCAGGGATACGGCCAGCGGTGGTCCTGCGAAGTGGACAACTTCTACCTGAAGCTGCGGATGGGTTTGGGCGATTTCCGGCTCCAGCCCTACGAGGCGGTGGAGAAATGGGTCGTCGCCGTGCAGTTGGCTTGGGCCTATGTCCAGTGGCGCTTCGCCCAGGAACGATGTGCCCAGGTACGCTGCTACGCCGACGTCATCCGGCGGCATCAGGACGAGCATCTTCAGGATTGGTTGGTTGCTGCACTGACCATGGCTCAAGAGACCGGTTCGATCGAGGCCACCTGTTAACGCTTCTTGCGGCAACCGGCCTGAGTCACCGCTCGTCCGGAAGCTACGCCGCCGGCTACGGGTGTCAAACGGCAGCCTTGACACCTATGGGTGTCGTGCGCCCATCAACCAGAGCATCATGAACGTAATCTCTATCGTTGTATCTTGGTTTTCGCCAATGTCCAGCTCGGTCTTTGAGTGTCGGGGACGTCGAGAAGATGCGCAGTTACCGCACACAGGGTCAGGCGGACGCCCATAGGCGCAGCATCCGCCGATGTGCCCGAGGCTATTCAGGTTGCCCCGGATGCCCACCTGATGACGCTGAATGAAACGGAATCGGATGGCGTTGGTGTCGATCCCAGGTTCATAGTGGATGTGAACGTGGGGAAGCTGGCCAAGTGGCTGCGCATCCTCGGGTACGATACCCTATTCATCAACCCCATCGACGACGGTGTGCTGGTGGAGATCGCCCGGCGCGAGAACAGGGTGGTTCTCACCAGGGATACCCGTATCGCCGAGCGCCGGGTCGTCACCAACGGGCAGGTGCAGGTGGTTGTGGTGGAAGGGGATCGGGTCCTGGATCAACTCCGCTTCCTGGCCACCGAGCCGGGTCTGCACGGGCCCTTCAAGATGTTCTCCCGATGCATCGAGTGCAACGTCCCGCTGGAGGCTGTGGAGCGATCCCAGGTGCGAGATCGCGTTCCTCCCTACGTCTACCGCACCCAGAAGCGCTACATGACCTGCCCCCGTTGCGGTAAGATCTACTGGCCAGAAACCCACTGGCAGCGGATGCGCGAAACGGCAAGAGAGCTCCTCGACTTGGGGCAGTAAGGAGGGATGGCAATGAAGGTCACCAACGTCCAACCCATCGTTCTCTCGGCTCCCCTGGATGAGCCATGGCGCATAGCGACGGCCGTCTTCACCAGCATGCAGGCGACGCTAGTGGGGGTGGATACCGATTCATCTTCGAGTACATGTATCCCCCGAACCCGCTGTCGTACTTTCGCTGCGCAAGCCCCCGCGCGGGGATGCCACCGTCAGGTGCCCAGGTATTCGGCCAACTCCGTGAAGTCTCGTACCACCAGGTCCGGGCGGAAAGGGGTTTCCTCGAAGGGCAGCGAGTAGCGATCTACGTAGGCGCCCCGCAGCCCGCAGGACCGCGCGCCCATCACGTCGAAGGAGTTGGCCGACACCATCAGCAACTCCTGCGGCTCCGCCGACAGCTCCCGCATCGCCATCCGATAGACACCGGGGTGCGGCTTGAAGGCTCCGACTCGGTTCACCGAGAGCACGGCGTCGAAATCGAACCCGATGCGGTTCTTGACCAGGTGGTCGAGGAACTGGGGCTCGCCGTTGGAGAGGACCACCAGCCTGAAGCGGCCTTTGAGGCGCTTCAGGCCGTCCACGGCTTCTGGGAACGGCTCCAACTGCTGCCAGGCTCCCATCAGCTCGGCGATCTCCCCGTCATCCAAAGGCACTCGGGCCGCCCGGAGCACGTACATCAGCGCCCGACGGGTTGAGTCCAGGTATCCGGGGTGGCCCATCATCAAGAGGTTGTCCTGATACTGCTCAATGCGCTGGCGATACCGGTATCGCGACCAGACCTCGGCGGGGGGCAGGTCGGAGCCTTTCCTCTGGAGGAAGTCGGCCAGGAAAGGCGTCAGGCTTCCGCCCAGATCAAGGATTGTGCCGAAGACATCGAAGGTGAGAGTGTGAACCCGATCAAGGGCGTCCATAGTTCCTCCCCGATAGCCGTATTCAATGGGTGCCCCTACAGCCCCCATGGACTGACGGTAGATCTTGATGATGGCCTCGCGAGTCACCCGAACCGGGTTCACCGGCACACTACTATAACGGAACGATGTACGCTGTCAAGGGTCTCGGCGCCGGGGCTTGCGCAGCGGGTCGCGCGAACCAACCCCAATATGTTGTGCCGTGACCTGGTAGCACCACAAGCTCTTGCGGTCCAAGAGGTTGCGGCGGGCGGATCATGGGGTTGGCACAACCCCAGAAACTCGATTCGGCGGCCAAGGACACAAGATACGGAGCTCAGCACTTCCAAGGCGCCCGTATCTTGTGGCATCTACAATGTACTTTCGCTGCGCAAGCCCCTCAGAACTTGCCCTCTCTCAGCAAACTCTAAGCTGCCGGGGGTTGAC
>DAHXJB010000262.1:0-15353 GCA_027372455.1 Chloroflexota bacterium
TGGGGCGCTGCCCGGAGTGCGGTGAGTGGAACACTCTGGTCGAGATGGTGGAGGCCCCCGCCACGGGAAGGGCCGCTGTCTCCAAGTCGGGTGTTGCCCCGGTCTCACTTCGTGATATCCCCTCTGTTGGCATGGATCGCGTTAGGGTTCCCATCGGGGAGCTGGACAGGGTTCTCGGCGGCGGCGTGGTCCCCGGTTCCCTGGTTCTGGTTGGGGGAGACCCGGGCATCGGTAAGTCCACCCTTCTGCTGCAGCTTTCTTCGGCGATGGCCGACCAGGTTGGAGTGGTGTTGTACGTGTCCGGCGAGGAGTCGATCCAGCAGGTGAAGATGCGTGCGGATCGACTGGGACTGAAGAACGCCAACCTGTACCTCCTCTCCGAGGGAAATCTCGATCGGGTTATCGAGCATGTGGGCCAACTCTCGCCCGCGATGGTGATTATCGACTCCATCCAGAGCGTGTTCGTTGAGGATCTGCCCTCCACAGCTGGGAGCGTCAACCAGCTTCGGGAGTGCACGGCTAGGCTGCTGCAGCTGGCCAAGGGGAGCGGCATTCCGGTCTTTCTCGTGGGACACGTCACGAAGGAGGGGGCGATAGCCGGCCCGAAGTTGCTTGAGCACATGGTGGATGCGGTTCTCTACCTGGAGGGAGAGCGCTTTCACGCCTATCGTCTGCTGCGCAGCGTGAAGAATCGCTTCGGCTCAACCCATGAGGTCGGGGTCTTTGAGATGCATGAAGAGGGGATGTTGGAGGTTCCCAACCCCTCGGTAGCCTTTCTCGCGGACAGAACACTGATGCGCAGTGGGTCCACGGTGGTGGTCACCGTGGAGGGGACAAGGGCGTTGCTGGCAGAGATCCAGGCGCTCACCAGTTTTTCCCCGTCCCATATGCCCCGCAGAACCGCCAATGGTGTGGAGTTGGGCAGGGTGTTGCTGCTGACGGCGGTGCTGAGCAAGAGGATGGGGCTTAAGCTGTACGACCAGGACGTGTATGTGAATGTGGTGGGTGGGCTGCGCATCGACGAGCCCGCAGCTGACCTGGGGGTGGCCCTAGCCATCGTCTCAAGTCTACGGGATAGCCCCATAGATCCCGAGCTTGCCGTGGTGGGCGAGGTGGGCCTGTCAGGGGAGGTACGAACCGTGGGCCACTTGGAGCAGCGGCTGCGAGAAGCGGCCAAGCTGGGGTTCAAGCGCTGTCTCGTTCCGCAATCTGCTCGACTTCCACGTATAGCCGAGCTCGATCTGCTTGCGGCTCGAAGTTTGGAAGACGCGATCGACAAGGCCATGGCCTGACCCGCCTCCTCCGTTGTCAGCCTGAGGGTCAGCGAAGGATCTCTCGGTCTGGTTGACTGCGATCCATCCTTGCTCTAGACTTCTGCCACGCTCAGAGAAGAGCTTAGAGCCGCGGAGGCGGTCGTGTTTCTCGATGCACCGAGCTCCCCATTTCTTCTTCTTGATGCCTCTGAGGCCTATGCCCACGGGCAGGGTGTTTCTGTGCCAATCCTTGAAGGCCCCAAATCATGACTGCCGGCGGTTGCGTTGCCGCCGCACAACGGAGAGAGGACATGGCAAAGCTTAAGGCAAAGCCACTCGGCATCACCGAAACCGTTCTTCGAGATAGTCATCAGTCTCTCCTGGCCACCCGCATGAGGATCGCGGATATGATCCCCGCCATGGAGATGCTGGACTCCATAGGTTACTGGTCCCTGGAGGTATGGGGCGGCGCTACCTTCGACTCCTGCATGCGTTTCCTCAACGAGGATCCGTGGGAACGACTGCGCGTCATGCGAAAGCGGATGCCTCGTACTCGGCTCCAGATGCTGCTGCGAGGCCAGAACATCGTGGGTTACCGACATTATGCCGACGACGTCGTTGACCGGTTCGTGGCCAAGGCCGTCGACAACGGCATGGATGTGTTCCGAATCTTCGATGCCCTCAACGACATCCGCAATATGGAACCCGCGATGCGTGCCGCGAAGAAGTATGGTGCGCACGTTCAGGCCACGGTGTGCTACACCTTGAGTCCTGTTCACAGTAACGACGGCTTCGTTCAGATGGCCAACGAGTTGTTGCAGATTGGGGCCGATTCCATCTGCATCAAGGACATGGCCGGCCTGATCTCTCCGGTGGATGCCTACGAGCTGGTCTCGCGACTGAAGGCGGAGACCAATGTCCCCATCTCGATGCATTGCCACTACACGAGCGGCATGGCCTCCATGGCCTACTTCAAGGCGGCGGAGGCCGGCATCGACCTGCTGGACTGTGCTATTTCCAGCATGTCGCTGGGCACCTCGCAGCCGCCGACCGAGACTATTGTCGCCGCTCTGGCCCAAACGGCTCGCGCCACCGGACTGGATGTCGGGAAGCTGTCGGAGATCGGAAAGTACTTCGCTAAGGTGAGGAAGAAGTACTCCGAGTTTGAAATGGGGACCTTCGGGGTGGACACGGACGTGCTCCAGTTCCAGATTCCAGGAGGAATGATCTCGAACCTGGTGAACCAGTTGAGGGAGCAGGGGCAGGAGGACAAGCTGCCCGAAGTGCTCAAGGAGGTGCCGCGGGTTCGAGCAGACCTGGGTTACCCGCCGCTGGTCACACCTTCCAGCCAGATTGTCGGCACTCAGGCGGTGCTGAATGTTCTGCTGGGGGAAAGGTACAAGATCGTTCCCAAAGAGGTCAAGAATCTGGTGAAGGGGATGTACGGCAGGACCCCGGCGCCGATCGATCCCGAGGTGAAGAAGCTGGTGTTGGGTGACGAGGAGGCAATCAGTTGCCGGCCAGCCGATCTGCTGGAGCCGGAGTTTGACAAGGCCGAGGCGGAGATCGGCGAACTTGCGAGGGGCGAGGAGGACATCCTCTCCTATGTGCTGTTCCCGCGGGTCGCTCGAGAGTTTCTTGACAGGCAGGGCAGCGAGGGGGTTGGCGAAGAAACCGGCTCATTGAAGGGTGGGAGGGATGTTGATTCTGCCCCTGCATCGCCCGCTCAACCTGCGGCCGGTCCGGAGACCGCCCCTGTCGGCGCGATAAAAGAGTCCGCTCCCACTTTGGCTGTGGATGGCGAGCTGATCACGGCACCCCTACCGGGGAGGGTCCTATCGGTAGCCGTCAGGGTTGGCCAGGCCGTCAACAAGGGCGATGAGCTTTGCGTGATAGAAGCTATGAAGATGGGGAACAGCGTGAAGGCCCAGCGTGCCGGCACCATCAAGGAGGTGCTGGTATCACCCGGGCAGGTAGTTGCGCTCGGCGCCGCGCTTATGGTGATTGAGTAGGCAGGAGAGCTAGCCTCTTAAACAATGTTCAGCCTTTGACACATACTGGTTAACTGTGCTAGGATCGGTCTCCGGTGTGCAGGGGATCCGCCCCCAAATAGCCCCTCTTCCGTTCCGGTCTTCATGCGAGGGAACAGGTGATGCGTTCAGAGGCTTAGTGGCCTGAGGGTACTGTACTTGACCCACAACAAGTACATTTCTAGTTCTGTTTAGGAGGTGGCGTTTCGAAAAACGGGTCTGATACAACTGGACAAACAAGGAGACGGAGAATGCGCGTAGAGTTAGCCATCCGCTTTGTCGGCGCGGTCGTGGCGGCGATGGTGGGTTGGCAGTTCGGCCATGTTCTTACTGATTCTTCATCCGGTAATTATCTGTTGTATGTTTTCATCATCTCCGCCGCATCCTTCGGAATGGGCTTGCTCCTGACCCCATATGTGACCACACGGCCATTCAATTGGGCCAGGGTCAGGGTGACAAACATGCCTGCTCAGGACGTGGTGGCCGGGGCGATAGGCCTGGTGGGAGGCCTGTTGACCGGCGCGCTACTCGCCCTTCCTCTGTCTATGCTACCGGCCGATCTCGGTCGCCTCTTGCCGGTGGTCGCGAGCCTGGTGCTGGGATACTTCGGCGCCACGGTCATGGTGACCCATCGTAGAGAGGTGTTCCAACTGGTGGGACTACCGCGTGAGGGCGGTCGGGGCAAGAGTGGCCACGACAGCAGCCGGGTGTTGGTGGACACCAGTGCCATCATCGACGGCCGGATCGCCGACATCAGCCACACGGGGTTCATCGCTGGAGGCATGGTGATACCGAGGTTCGTCCTGTCGGAACTTCAACAGATAGCCGACTCGGCGGATGCCGTTCGGCGAAACCGAGGCCGGCGCGGTTTGGAGATGCTGAACAAACTTCAGAAGGAATCGGTGGCGCCGATAGAGATTTCTGACGTCGATGCCGATAACATCCCCGATGTCGACGGCAAGCTGGTCAAGGTTGCCAAGAACCTGCACTGCTCCATCATAACCAACGACTACAATCTGAACAGAGTGGCCGAGCTGCAAGGGGTGAAGGTTCTGAACATAAACGAGCTGGCCAACGCCGTCAAGTCGGTGGTCTTCCCCGGTGAGGAGATGGTGGTGCGGATTATCCAGGAGGGCAAGGAGTTCGGACAGGGGGTGGCCTACCTGGATGATGGCACCATGGTGGTCGTTGAGAACGGGCGCAGACACATCAATACGGATCTGGATATCGTGGTGACCCGGGTGCTGCAGACCGTGGCCGGGCGAATGATCTTCGCTCACCCCAAGATGCCGCATCAGAACTAGGCGAGGGCTGAGGAGTGAGGCGGGAAGCGATCGTGGTGGCGGCCGGCCGTGGGACCCGAATGGGCGAGGACAAGGTGTGGCTTTCCCTCGGCGGTCTCCCCGTGGTAGCCTATTCCTTGAGAGCCTTTGCCGCGGTTCCCTCGGTCGAGCGTTTGGTCCTGGTGGTGAGCCCGGAGAGGATGGGACTTGGTCGGGAACTGGTGGCTCGCATGAATCTTCCCGCGGTCGTGTGCCCGGGAGGGGAGCGACGGCAAGATTCTGTGCGCAGCGGCCTGGGGCAGATAGGTGAGGGGTTGGTCGCCATCCATGATGGCGCCAGACCGCTGGTCAGCGCCACTCTGATAGATGCCTGCTACCAGGCGGCCGAGCGGGATGGCGCGGCCGTGCCGGCGGTCCCCATCCGCGACACGGTGAAGAGGGTGTCGCCGGACGGATGGGTGTCCGAAACGGTGGACCGCTCCGGCCTCCGGGCGGTGCAGACCCCACAGGTGTTTCGAGCGGAGTTGATTCGAATGGCCTACGAGGGCTTGGACCGAGAGGTCACGGATGATGCCGCCGCCGTGGAGCTTCTGGGACATCCCGTGAGGCTGGTGCTGGGGGACCCGTGGAATTTCAAGCTCACCGTGCGAGAGGACCTGGAGGTGGCTGAAGCGTTGATCGATTCCTCTTCTCGCGAGCGGAGATCCGAGGGATAGCGACGGCATGGCAGGTCAGACACGGGTAGGGATTGGCTACGATGTCCACCGGTTGGTGAGGGATCGGCCCCTTTTCTTGGGCGGGGTGCGTCTGGAGCACCCTCTCGGTCTGGAGGGGTTCTCCGATGCGGATGCGTTGCTCCACGCCATGATGGACGCCATGCTGGGTGCCGCGGGTTTGGAGGACATCGGCCACCATTTCCCGCCCGGCGATGAACGATTCCGGAACACCTCCAGCGTCGATCTACTGAAGACGGTTCGATCGTTGGTGAGACAGGCCGGATGGCGGGTTGTGAACCTGGACTCGACGGTGGTGGCTGAGTGGCCGAAGCTGGCACCCTACCTGCCGTCGATGAAGAAGACCATAAGCGAAGTGCTAGGCATCTCCGAGGCACAGGTGGGGATCAAGGCTACGACCAACGAGAGGTTGGGCTTCGCGGGGCGGGGCGAGGGGATAGCGGCCATGGCCGTTGCGCTGCTCGCTCGACAGGAAGAGGAGGATCTGGAGGATCAGGTTGGCTCTTAGAGTTTTCAACACCTTGACCGGTGAAGAAGAGGAGTTCCGGCCGCGAGGCGAAGTGGTGGAGATGTACGTCTGCGGCATGACACCGAAGTTCCACCCTCACATCGGGCACGCGCGGCTGTTTGTATCTACCGACGTGATACATCGGTATCTGGAGTACAGGGGATACCGGGTGCACCACGTACAGAACTTCACTGATGTGGATGATAAGATCATCGCCCGGTCGAACGCGGAGGGCATCCCGGCCCACGAGGTCGCGGAGAAGTACACCCTCTCCTACTTCGAGGGGATGGATGCCCTGAACGTGCTGCACGCCGACGACTATCCCAAGGCCACTCTGGTCATCCCCAGCATCATCGAGTTCATCCAGAAGCTGGCCGGTGAAGGCTTCGCCTACGAGGTAGAGGGAAACGTCTACTATCAGGTGGACCGCTTCCCCGAATACGGCAGGCTGTCTGGTCGGACGGAAGAGGGGGTCATGGCCGGGGCCCGGGTCGAGGTGGAGCCCAACAAGCGAGATCCAAGGGACTTCGCCCTGTGGAAGAGGGCGAAGCCGGGTGAGCCGGCCTGGGACAGCCCGTGGGGAGCGGGGCGGCCGGGGTGGCACATCGAGTGCTCGACGATGATCCACGAGACCCTGGGCGAGCAGATCGACATCCACGCGGGCGGGCGCGACCTGATCTTCCCCCATCACGAGAACGAGATCGCGCAGAGCGAGGCCTTCTGCCACTGCTCGCCATTTGTCCGCTACTGGGTGCACATAGGGCTGCTGAATATAGGCGGGGAGAAGATGTCCCACTCGCTGAACAACTTCCTCACCGTTCAGCAGATCCTGGAGCGCTACGAGCCGATGGCGCTAAGGCTGTACCTCATTTCCAACCCCTACCGCGCGCCAATTACCTACACGGACGAGTCGCTGGACGCCGCTGCCAAGGGGTTGGGTCGATTGCGATCGGCGCTGGAGCCGGTGAGGGGAGCTGCAGCCGAGCGGCCGGCAACTGCTGAGGAGCGCGAGACTGTTGCAAAGCTGCTGGAGTCCGCTCGGCGGGCTTTCGAGGAGGGCATGGACTCCGACTTCAACACTGCACAGGGGCTGGCTGCGCTCCACGATCTGTCGAGGGAGATCAATCGACTGCGCACCCAGGGTGGATACTCGGCGGAGGCGCTGGCGGCGGCCCAGGGGACGCTGGCGGAACTGGCGGGCGTGCTCGGGCTGAAGCTGCAGGTTGCCGAGGCCGAGGTGATTCGCGCGGCGGCCCCATTCATCGATCTGCTGGTGGAGTTGCGGGGCAAGCTGCGGGGAGCCAAGCAGTGGGCGCTGGCCGACGACGTGAGGGATCGGCTGAAGCTCCTGGGAGTGGTGCTGGAGGACCGGCCGGAAGGCACCGTGTGGAAGTACGAATCGCGCTAATGGCGCGATCCCGTCATTCAAGTGGTAGGGCCGGGTCTTGTCCCCCGCCGTCCGGTCGTATGAACTCGAGCGATGAACAATCCAGTTGGTGGGCGCTAGGGGGGCGAGGTGGCGAAGCGAAAAGAGGGCCAGAGGCTAGGCCCAAAGGGAACCGGGCGGCCGGGTGCCGAGAAGCCGGGCCGCAGCGATGCGGGTGCTGGGCGTCGGGGCGAGACCGGCAGGGATGAGAAGCGGAAACAACCTCCAGCCGCGATCGTCGCTTGGGAAGCAGGCCCCAGAGGAGCGCGGCCGGTCGCTCCGGCCTCCAGAGATGAGCCGAAAGGACGGGCGCCGAGCGCTCCGGGTCAGCGACGACGGCCGGAGCGACCCGCGCCGACCTCTACTGCACCCCGTGGCCGGCAGGAAGGACGACCACCCCGGGTTCCGGAGTCTCGAGCAGGGGCTGGGCGGCCCGCGGCGACCGTTCCGGCAATACGGGTTGGACCCGAGCAGGAGATCCTGTACGGTAGAAACTCGGTACTGGAGGCGCTGCGCGCTGGAAGGCGCGTGCGGCGCCTTCTCGTTGCCTCTGAGGCAATGCGGGAGGAGTACGTCCGCGACGCCGTCGGGATGGCCCGCCGGCTCGGCATCGCCGTCGAGGAGGTGAGTCGCGGACGGCTGGACTCAGTGGCGGCCGAGCACCAGGGGTTGGTCGCGGTGGTGTCGGAGTTCGAGTACACCGGGTGGGGGAATCTGCTCGATCGACTGAAGGGGGCGGAGAGCCCGCCGGCGGTTCTGCTGCTGGACACCCTGCAGGACCCTCAGAACCTGGGGACGCTGCTGCGGACGGCTGAGACGGCGGGGCTGGACGCCCTTGTGCTGCCGAAGAAGCGCTCGGTGCAGGTGACCCCGGGGGTGGTGCGCGCCTCGGCCGGGGCGGTGGAGCACATGTCCGTGGCTCGGGTGCCGAACCTGGTGCGGGCGGTCGAGGATCTGAAGGGGATAGGCTTCTGGGTCGCCGGCATCGACATGGATGGCGACCGCTATAGCTGGGAACTGGATATGACTGGCCCCACGGCGCTGGTGCTGGGTGGCGAGGACCGTGGGATCGGACCGCTGCTGAAGGGGCAGTGCGACTTTCTGATCCGGCTGCCGATGCGGGGGCGGGTGAACTCGCTGAACGCGGCGGTGGCGGGCTCGGTGGTGGTGTACGAGATGTTGCGCCAGCGGATGGCGCGCGGCCAGTAGGGCGGGGTCTTGCGCCCCGCCGCCTCGGCTTAATCCCTCCTGCTAACCGCAACAGCCTCCGGCGCTGAGCTACCTCCTTGCAAGGGTTCTTCGGGAACAATGGCAGCCCTGCGAACCCACGAATGATCCTCCGCAGACTGAAGAAACGTGTGAGTAGATATGCAGAGAGTAACTGTCAAAGATGGAGCGCTATCGCTTTCGAGGCGAACGATTAGAAAGGTTCCGGAAGTAACCGTCTACTTCTGGATCATCAAACTGCTGACCACCGCCATGGGAGAGTCGACCTCTGACTATCTGGTCTACCACATCAACCCGTACATCGCGGTGGTCCTCGGTGGCGCCGGTCTGGTTGCCGCGCTGATACTGCAGCTCTTGGTGCGTCGATACGTGCCGTGGATTTACTGGCTGGCCGTCACCATGGTCGCCATATTCGGCACGATGGCCGCGGACGTGGTACACATCGTGTTGGGCGTTCCGTATCTGGTGTCGACCGCGTTCTTCGCGGTGGCGGTTGTCATCATCTTCGTTGCCTGGCGTGCAACCGAGAAGACACTGTCCATTCATAGCATCTATACCCTTCGGCGTGAGCTGTTCTACTGGGCGGCTGTGATGGCTGCGTTCGCGCTCGGCACCGCCGCGGGCGACATGACGGCGGCGACGCTGGGGCTGGGCTATCTCGCCTCGGGCATCCTCTTTGCGGTGCTGTTCGCCCTGCCGGGTCCCGCCTACTGGCTGTTTGGCCTGAATGAGGTTGGCACTTTCTGGTTCGCCTACGTGATGACCCGGCCGTTCGGCGCATCATTCGCCGATTGGTTTGGGAAGCCCTATCTGGGTGGTCTCGGACTTGGTGACACGAAGGTCTCACTGGTCCTGACGATCATGATCGTTGCCTTCGTGGGCTACCTGACGGCCACCCACAGGGATGTTGAGGAGCGAAAAGCTGCCGCCGAAGCCTCGTCCCAACGTGTCTCCGCTGTGAGGTGACCGTACCGGCCCAGCTATACTGTTGCCCTCGACCGCATTCAGGATAACCTGGTGAGTGAATTGGAATCTTAGACCTTCGAGCCAAATGGCGCTCGCTTCTTCTTCCTGGCTCGGGATCTGACATGGGCTTGCTCGTCAAACATGAAGGCGTTGGCTAGCAGGGCCAGTACCACGCCCGCGTAAAGCCAGGCAGCAGCATGAGGATTGTTGAGCAGCCCTGAAAGGACTCCCACGATGCCAAAGCCGAATCCCACGGATGCTGACAGCACGCCCAGGATGGCATCCGTCATGTTGCGCGTCTCGATCGAGCTATTGCGTGCGACGGCCAGCCGGTGCGTATCGATCAGGACCGAAAGGCCGTCCAGCGCTACGATCGCAGCCAGCACGACCCAGAGATTGCGGTATGGGCTGTCCACGACGGCGAGCGCGAAGCCGACGGCTTCGAGCACGACGGCCAGTGCGATCAGCCCCCGTCCGAACCAGATTTCCCTCCCAGTACCGAACTCGTCGGGCGAGCGCCAGTGCTCGTCGAGAGCTATGGCTACCGCGGCGATGCCCAACACCACGGCGGCACCAAAGAAGGCAGGCGAATCCCCGAAGCTGGCCAGATCGCTCGCCAGTCCGGCAACGCCAAGTGCGAACGTCCCAACCAGCAGAATCAACCCCACCGGTGTCTCGCTCATACGAACCATTCCTATCTGCCTCCTGCCGCAAATTGGGATGACAAAGTCCCATCAGCTATAATACACGGTAATGCATGATACACGGTAACATACGAATACAGGTTGTTTGACTGCCAGCCTCGTACCTACTTCATCCAACTACCTGAGTACTACCAGTAGCGTTGTAGTGTACAATGATTGGGGGAGTTCCACGTGAGCCTTCTTAACCGGATTCGAGGAGTCGTTCGGGCGAACCTCAACGATATGGTGAGCCGGACCGAAGATCCAGAAAAGACGTTGGATCAAATGATCTCCGGCATGGACGCGGATCTTATCAAAGTCCGGCAGGCGACGGCTCTAGCGATCGCGGCGCAAAAGCGATTGCAGGCAGAATACGATCAGCGCACGGTAGCTGTTCAAGAATGGCAGCGGCGGGCCGAATCGGCCGTCGACCACGGGGACGATAACCTCGCTCGCGAGGCTCTAATCCGAAAGTTGGGGTACCAGAGAGAAGCTGATCAACTTCGCGATAGCTTGCAAGCGCAGTCCACACATCTGGACGAGCTTCGGGGGCACGTCCAGGAGTTGGAGACCAGGGTTCAGCAAGCGGTGCTACAGCGCGATCAGCTTGTGGCCAGGTATCGTACGGCAGAGGCGACAGAGACTCTCGAACAGAAGCTCTCCGAGACCGGGGAGCTTGGAACGACGATGGACCGGCTGGAAGACGAGACCGTCGACGCCGAGGCTCGGGCGGCGGCTTATCACGAGCTGAGTCGGGATAGCCTGGAGGGGCGCTTCGCCCAACTCGACCAGGGTCCGAACGTGGATGACCAGTTGGCGGAGCTGAAGCAGCAGCGCCTCTCCCGAGAGTCAGAAGTGACGCGAGTTCATGCAGGAGACGAAAAATGAGACCGACCAGGCGGCTGCTAGTCGCGGCCTTTTTCGGCGTTGCCGCTTTTGTGACCTATGCCGTCCCGGCCTTCGCCTTTGGTGGGGGCGTGGGTGGCGGCAGTAGCTTCGGTGGAGGCGGTGGTAGTTTCGGAGGTGGCTTTGGTGGCGGGGGTGGCTTTGGTGGCGGCGGTAGCTTCGGGGGAGGCGGCGGTTTCGGCTTTCCGCTCTTCTTCCCGGTCTTTGGCCTCGGCGGCGGGGTTGTTCCGATTCTGCTTTTCGTCCTGTTCATGTGGCTGAGCCGGCAGGTCTCGTCATCGGCAGGGGGGCCGAGGGTGGCAGCACGACCCTCCGACTGCAATCTACTTCGACTCGAAGTGGCAATGCTGGCGACCGCGAAGGATGTACCCGAGGCCCTTCACCGTCTGGTCGAAACGACCGACACGTCGACCGGCTACGGACTCTCGCAGCTCTTGCAGCAGTCGGCGCTCCTGCTGATGCGCCATCAGGAGTTCTGGCACGCGGCGAGCTACGATTTCAAGCGAGTGCGCTACGATCAGGCCGAAGCTGCTTTCAACGCCATGACCGTGGAAGCACGCTCGAAGCTAACCTTCGAGACCATCACGAACGTCAACGGAATTCAGCAGACCGACACGGCGCATCCTCCGGTGCCGGCGGATTCGCTACCGCCGGGTGATTACATCGTGGTAGTTCTGATCGTCGCGAGCAGCGCCCATTTGCAGTTGCGGAAGGTGCAAAGCAGCGAGGATCTCCGCGAGCAAATCACCGAGATAGCGTCGCCTGCTGGATCGTTATTGGAGGGAGTCGAGGTGATCTGGCAACCGGACAGCTCTACCGAATCGCTCGGCCGCGACGACCTCATCGTACAATACCCGGAGCTGATGCCGATCTGAGGCCCCCAAGCCGGCCCGTACTCCTACAGCCCCGGCCTCTTCTTCCCTGCTTCGGGCTGAGTTGAGCAGGAGCAGCCGCACGGCTGCTCCTGCTCAACTCAGCACCTTCTCCATGATCATCACGTCGATCCATCGCCCGTCCAGCATACCCTGTTCGTGGTAGATGCCCACCAAAGAGAAGCCGTGCCGCTCGTAGAGCCGCTTGCCGGGGATGTTCGTCGGGAAGGCTGCCAGCACCATCTTGTGAAAGCCGAGCGAGCGCGCCCGCGTCTCGAGTGCACTCAGTAGCGCGTCGCCGATGCCATGGCCACGATGTTCCCGCGCGACGTAGAGGGAAAAGTCCACTACGTTCTCGTACGCTCGCCGGGGATTGAACACGTTGATCGATGCCCAACCAAGGACACTACCCGCGCCGTCGACCGCCACCAGGACCGGATGCCTCGCGTCGTGGGATACCAGCCACTCCGCCCGTTCCTCCGGACCGCGCAGCTCCGTCTCCAGTGTCGCAACCCGGTCCTCGATACCCTGGTTGTATATGCGCGCGATCACCGCCGCATCGTCAAGCCTTGCGTCCCGTATCTGCACCTTACCCTCCTGCTGGAGGTCTGTACGAGGCCCGACCAGGATCGTGTCCGCGGTCCCAGTCCGCTCAGATAGGCTGCCAGAAGGTCCAGGGCGCCCGCGTCGAGGCAATAGTAGCTGTTGGTGTGGAGCTACTGTCAAGTAGTTGCGCCAGCGCGAGGGCATCATGCTTTTTCATGACGCTTGATGCGGTCCAATCGGCGGCTATAGAATAGGCAAACCAAGACTACATCGGTCCGAGAAAGGAGCGCGGCCAATGAAGATCTCTATGGTTGGCGCCGGCAGGGTCGGTTCCACCACGCTGTACACCCTGTTGTTGGAGGGTGGAATCACGGAGATGGTGATCGTCGACGTGGACAAGCCGAGGGCCGAGGGGGAGGCCCTGGACCTTCGCCACGCTCTGGCTTTGACCCAGAACTGCAAGATCGTAGCGGGCGACTACGATGCGACCGACGGGTCCGACATGGTGATCATCACGGCCGGTATCCCGAGGAAGCCCGGCGACACCCGGTTGGACCTGCTGAAGCGCAACACCGAGTTGATGGGGGGGATCCTGGAGGGGGTTCTCAAGTACAACCAGGACACCTTCCTCTTCATGGTCTCCAATCCCGTCGACGTGCTGACCTACCAGGCACTGAAAACGTCCGGCTTCCCATCGAACAAGGTGTTTGGGCTGGGGACGGTCCTGGACACCACCCGCTTCAGGTCGATGTTGGGCGAGCGGCTGGGGGTGTCGCCGGACCAGGTGATTGCCTACATGATGGGTGAGCACGGGGACAGCATGGTGCCTGTGGTGTCCGGCGCGACGGTGGCAGGCATTCCGCTCGCGGATTTCCCGGGCTACTCATCCGAGATGCTGGAAGAGGTGATCACGGCCACCCGGTTCGGCGGGGCCGAGGTGATCAAGCGGAAGGGCGGGACCTTCTATTCGGTCGCGCCGTCGATCGCCTCGGTGGTGAGGGCTTGGCGGAACGATCAGAAGAAGGTGCTTCCGATATCCTCCCTGATCGACGGAGGTTACGGGGATCTGAAGGGGATGACCATCTCGCTTCCCTGCGTGGTGGGCAAGAATGGCCGGGAGAAGATCCTGGATCCCCACTTCTCCGAGACGGAGGCGAGCGAGTTTGGAAAGTCCTTCAACGTGTTGAAGGAAGCGGCGGCGTCCGTAGGACTGTAAGGGAGGTGGGCGCTTTGCCGAGCGTCAGTGCGAGTCTGATTGCCGAGAAGGTGCGGGAACTGTGCATCGGGGCGGCCTACGAGTTGCCGCGGGACGTGCAGCGCGCATTTCGACGTGCGTTGGAGATAGAGGAATCGCCTCAGGGGCAGACGATATTCCGGGAGTTGCTGAAGAACGCCGAGGTCGCGGTGACTGAGAGCATACCCTACTGCCAGGACACCGGAATGGTGACGGTGTTCGTGAGGAAGGGTCCGGGGGTCACCATCGAGGGGGGCACCCTCACCGCGGCGATCAATGAGGGGGTGCGGCGCGGTTACACCGAGGGGTATCTTCGGGCGAGCGTGGTGGCCGAGCCGCTGTTTGAGAGAAAGAACACCAGGGACAACACCCCTGCCGTGATCCACGTGGAAGAGAGCGAGAAGGACGAGTTGGCAATCAGCGTGGTCCCGAAGGGGGCCGGCAGCGAGAGCATGAGCAAGGTGGTGATGCTGCCCCCGTCGGCGGGGTGGGAGGGCGTCAGGAAGGAGGTCGTGGAGACCGTTCGCAAGGCCGGCGCGAACCCTTGCCCCCCGATCGTAGTGGGTGTGGGGATCGGCGGCAACTTCGAGATGTGCGCCTACCTGGCCAAGAGGTCGCTGATGAGGGATCTGGGGGAGGCGAACTCGGATCCGAGGATCGCCGAGCTGGAGCGAGAGTTGCTGGCCGAGGTCAACAGGACGGGGATCGGTCCGGCAGGTCTGGGCGGGACGGTGACGGCGCTGGCCGTGCACATCGAAAGCTACCCTACCCACATAGCGACGCTGCCGCTGGGCATCAATCTGGGATGCCATGCCTACAGACACAAGACGGCGGTGCTTCTCGGGGGTGACGGCGATGAGTGAAACTGTCAGGCTGCAGTTGCCGCTTCGGCGGGAAGAGGTGAGGAAGCTGAGGGCGGCGGACCGGGTGCTGCTGAGCGGGAAGATGCTCACCGGTCGGGACGCGGCCCACAAGCGGCTGTACGAGCTGCTGCTCGAGGGGAAGGAGCTGCCGGTAGCGATCCAGGACCAGACGATGTTCTACGTGGGACCAACGCCGGCGCCGCCCGGGCGAGTGATCGGGGCGGCCGGGCCGACGACCAGCTATCGGATGGACAAGTACGCGCCCTTGATGATGGACAGGGGGCTGGTGGGGATGGTTGGAAAGGGGCTCCGAAGTCGCGAGGTGAAGGAGGCCATTGTTCGGAACGGGGCGGTCTACTTCGGGGCCACCGGCGGCACCGGGGCGCTGCTTTCGAAGTGCATCAAGTCGGCTAAGGTGGTGGCCTACGACGATCTGGGGACGGAGGCTGTGCGGGAGATCGAGGTGGAGGATTTTCCGGTGATCGTGATCGTCGACACAGAGGGGAACGATCTGTACCAGATCGGGCCCGCGAAGTACGCCAGGCTGTAGGCAGAAGCGGCGATCAGGAAAAATCGACATAGATCGGGTAGATAGGATCGGGGGCCGGCGGAATCGCCGGCCCCTTCGCGAACTCGAGCGGGCTGCAGTTGCATTGGCCGCCGAGTCTGTTCATGACCCAGATCGCTTTGATAAGATCATATAACGCAGTGGTCTAGGGCTACAGTTTTGAAGAGGTAGGTGAGTTTGGCCAATGTAACGGGGGCCATCGAGAGGATCGGGGGCCGGCGGAATCGCCGGCCCCTTCGCGAACTCGAGCGGGC
>DAHXJB010000265.1:0-2332 GCA_027372455.1 Chloroflexota bacterium
AGCATCGCTTCGTTAATGCGGACTGAAAGGTGGCTGAGAGTCCGCTGAGAATGCGCGGCGCGCGAGGGCGAGATCCGCTAACATGGCTTGGAGATCAAGATTCGGCCGGCGCGGTCGCAGTTCAAGCCAATCATCGGAGGAAGCATGCTGAAACGCCCTGTTGTTGTGACAGCAGCGTTGGGGTTGGCAGCCATCCTGCTAGTGGCAGTCGTGCTGCTGGCGGCGCCTCGTCTTCAGGAAGGTGGCAAGCAGGGCGAGTTGGCCGTTGCGGCTGGTGCGGGCGGCAAACAGGGCGTGCTGGCATTCTCGCCGGAGACAGTCGACATGGGTCAGGTGCCCCTGAACGTGCCGGCGACCTTCCGCTTTCAGATGAAGAACGTCGGGGGGACACCGGTCAGGATCCTAGGCACTCCCAAGATCACCACTGTCCAGGGGTGTTGACCCCCTACCCCGGTCGTAGGTGCTACGACATTGGAACCGGGCCAGACGAGCTTCGTCGAGATCGCGCCCTCCATGGGCGCGGGTATGGATGGCCCTCACCTGTTCGAAATCACCGTGCAGACCGATTCACCGATCAAGCCGGTCTACAAGCTATCCTATCGTGCTTTCTTCGGGAGCGGGACACCCGGTACGTCCAAGTGAGGCCCTGATCCGGCCAAATTGTCCTTCGTTCGACAATAGGGCACTCGAGGAAATCAACGGACCGCGTGTCGCGCCATCACCGCAGGGCCTAATCCAGATCCGCGATCAGATCCTCGACCGCCTCGATCCCCACGGAGAGCCTCAGCAGCCGGTCGGTGATACCCATCCGCTCACGGGTTTCAGCCGGAACGTCGGAGTGGGTCTGCACGGCAGGGAAGGTAATGAGGCTCTCCACCCCGCCGAGACTCTCAGCAAAGGAGATCAGCCGCACCCGGTTGAGCAGCTGCTCCACGAGACCCTCGTGGCGCACGGTAAACGACAGCATCCCGCCAGCTCCGTCGGCCTGATGTAGATGGAGTTGCCCGCCCGGATGGTCCGGCAGACCGGGGTAGTAGACTCGCTCGATTAGGCGGTGTCCGAGCAGCCACTCTGCTATGCGCTGGGCGTTCTGCTGTTGTCGGTCGAGCCTAATTGCCAGCGTCTTCATCCCCCTCATCAACAGCCAGCAGTCCTGCGGGCCGGGCACCGCACCCACCGCGTTCTGAAGGAGGGCCAGCCGATCCCCCAACTCCCGGTCTCTAGCCACCACCAGCCCCGCGACCAGGTCGTTGTGGCCTCCCAGGTACTTGGTGGCAGAGTGGATCACCAGATCACACCTCAACTTCAGTGGGCGCTGCAGGTAGGGAGACATGAAGGTATTGTCCACTATCGTCAGGACACCCTTCCTCCGAGCCAGTTCGGATAGTGCCCGCAGATCGCTGATCTTCATCATGGGATTGGTGGGGGTCTCTATGAAGATCGCCCTCGTCCAAGAGGTGAGCGCCTCTTCCACCTCGGCGACATGGCTTGTGTCGACGAACGTGACAGAGAGGCCATACGGCTTGAACACCTTCTCGAACAGACGGTAGGTACCGCCGTACAAATCGTCCGACACCACGAGGTGGTCACCGGAACGAAACAGCATCGCGATGGTGGCTATCGCTGCCATCCCGGATGCGAAGGCGAGGCCGCGCTCTCCGCCCTCCAGTCGCGAAATCGCCTCCTCGAGCGCTGTGCGAGTGGGGTTGGCCGTGCGGGAATAGTCGTATCCGGTGCTCTGGCCCAGTCCGGGGTGACGAAAAATGGCAGTCTGGTAGATGGGAACGCTGACGCAGCCGGTGGGGTCGGAATGGGAGCAGCCGACCTGAGCGAGCAAGGTTTCCAGTCGCCGTGTGTCGATCGAAGTCACAAGAACTCATCCTTATTGTGGGCTCCCGTTAGTGTACATGTTTGCTTGCACAAAGTCCCGTTTTCTCAGCCGATACCAAGCCTCAATTAAGGCTCAGCTCAGTCCCATCGTGTAAGTTTCTCTCGGAGAGTCTGCGCAGCGTGGAGCATTGACCGGTGTCACATGGCCTCGTGCCCGAAAGCGTGACGTTTCCACTCGAACGGTTGCTTCGATGGAGACACTTCCCCGGGATCCTGCAGTGGCCGTTTCTGATCGCCGCCACGGTGGTGGCCTTCCTGGCCACGGAGACTCCGCGCCACAGCGAAATAAATGTCGGAGCGGCTCTGGTGTGGCAGTTCTGGTGGACGCTGCTTCCCTTCTTCACCCTGGTGGCCGCACGGGCCTGGTGCGGACTCTGCCCCTTCGCGGCGCTCGGCGACCTGGTGCAGAGGTTTCGGCCCTCACCCCTGCCTCCACCCCCGC
>DAHXJB010000400.1:0-6953 GCA_027372455.1 Chloroflexota bacterium
AGCCTTCCGCCCACGCCGATCAGATGCACGGAACGACCGGGACCCAACTGCGCGCTCTGAACCACCAGCAGCGATGCCCCTCGGCGTGAGACGCTGGGTCTTCCGTAGTACCGGCGTATGACCCAGAGCACGCCATACAGCAACACCAGTACAAATGCTGTCTTTACGGCAACGTCCCAGACTAGATCCATCGGCATGTCCACGGCTGATGCCCCTTACTTAACAGAGTTGAGTCGCTTCTCGAGCGTGACGATGTCGGTGACCCGAACACCAAAGTTCTCGTCCACCACCACCACTTCACCGTGGGCGATCAACTTGTCGTTGGCCACAATGTCGACGGGTTCGCCGGCCATCTTGTCCAGCTCGACGACAGACCCTTGGCCTAGCGCCAACACGTCTCGGATCGTCATGCTTGTCTTGCCCAGCACCACCGAAACCCTGAGAGGCACGTCCAGCAACAGGTCGATAGAACTGGCCTGCTTCTGCCCTCCAAGATCGTCGAAAGAGGCAAACTGAGCGGGGTTTACCTGTGTGCCTTCCTCTTCGTTGTCCACTGACAGCCAATCCTCCACAGCAGAAATGAGGTTGGAGCGCAGGCTACAGAGCAGCGCCCTGTTGCAGCATCTCCATCATCTCCATCGCCTCGACCTTTCCCACGATCTGAACGGCCACCTTGTTGCTCACCATTCCGGGACGCGCCAGGAACTTTCGGCGGTTACCTATGACAACATCCAGCGACTGTCTGGTGGTCCTGTCCAGAAGGAGCACATCACCCTGCTTCAAGTCCACCAGATCCTGTACGGTCACCGTAGTGCTACCCAACTCCACCATGAGGTCGATACTCACCGCATCGAGGCCCCGACGTATAAGATCCATCGCCTGTGATGCCGTGCCGCTTCTGGCACCTGCGAACCACAGCTGAGCGGTTAACTTCGGCAAGACGGGCTCGAGAGCAACGTAAGGTAGGCAGAGGGTGATCGTCCCGGAGTTCTGAGCGATACTCACCTCCAGGGCAATGACCACAACTGGATCGCTTCTCAGTGCCACCTGGACGTATCTCGGGTCCAACACTACGTCCCTGATGGACGGCTGCATCTCAACCACCCTGTTCCATGCCTCCGTCAGCCCCTTCAACATGTTGGCCACGAACGCTTGCAGCAACGCCAGTTCGATCTCGGTTGGGGTTCGGGTGGTATCTGGAGCTACCCCGGAGCCACCCAGTAGCCGATCCACGGCCGTGACAGCCGCTACTCGGTCGAGACCGATCAGCACACTCCCCGGCAATGGATCCATGTTCAATATGTGCAAGATGGTGTCTGGCGGCATGCGCTCCACATATTCCCCGTAGACGCCCTGCTCGATTGAGACCAGATTCAACTGCACCGCGGTCCTGAGATAGGCAGATAGGGAAGAACTCGCAAGTCTCCCAAAGGTTTCGTGGATCAGCTGCAGGGTCCGCATCTGGTCCTTGGAAAGTTTGTCTGGACGGCGGAAGTCATAGGTTTTGATTACCTTCCATCGCTCCTCCGGCGCCGACTGGGCTTCCTCTCCTTCGGCCGCCAGCTTCGATAGAAGGGCATCGATCTCCGACTGTGATAGATCGATGGAGTCAAATCCTGCGTCCATACCGCTTGTCACCCACCCTCAGCTATTGCATCACGAACTGAGTGAAATAGACGTTGCTCACCTGATCTCCGCCCAACAAGCGGTTCAAGGCGTCTTTGATATCGTTCTTCAACTTCTGCTTCCCCTCAGGTGTCGAGATGTCGGCAGAGGTTCGGGCAGACAGAATGCCGATGATGGCATCGTTGATGAGAGGAACCTTTGGCGCCAGCGCCGCGTCGAACGCAGCCTGCTTGGCCTTGCGTTCATCCGGGGTCGCCTTCTCAAAGGCGGCAGCATCCGTGTTGAACTCTATCGAGAGCCCGATCTTCAGGTATCGCCGCAAGTTCGAGTCGGCCAGATTCACCACCACATCTTGCAGTGTGTACATCGGCCCGGGTCCTGTTGGGGTGGGTGTCGCTTGCGGCGCAGACCCCTGACTTGCGCTAGCCTTGCTGGCACCGTTAGAGGCCCCAAAGAAGTAGGCTCCACCGACCAGGAGGGCGATCCCCAGCCCTGCCGCAACCCCAATGATGCTACTGCGCGGTACCCGCACTTCCATTCCCCCTTTCCGGCGTGGCTACAGGGGTCGGAGACCCGTTGGCACCCGTGGGTGTAGCCGTGGAAACGCCGGGCATGTTCAGAATTACTATCTCAGAACGCCTATTCTTCGCTCTGTCTCTGGCAGAATCGTTGGGCGCGACGGGCCGGTACTGAGAGAAGGCCTCCGCCGAGAACCTGCCGGGCTGCAGCCCCTCGATCTCGGTGAGATATCTGACAACCGCCACAGCCCTCGCTCCAGAGAGATCCCAGTTGGTCGGATAACCCGTGCCACTTGGAGGCACATCGTCGGTGTATCCCTCCACCCGCACCGGATTTGGCAAGTCGCGGAGAACGTTCGCGACCGATCGGAGCACCCGAACGGCATCAGGCCGAAGGTCGGCTCTACCGGAGGCAAACAACAGGTTGCCGGAGACGCTGATGGCTATTCCATCTGATCGGGGTATGATGCTCAGCCTGTCACCTATCAAGTCATCCTGCAGCACAGAACCCATCTGGCTGTATATCACGCTCAACTCGGCAGCGGCGGACATGTCCGAAGAACTGCTGCTGTCGGTGGACAGTCCTTTTGTCTGGTCCAGGATCGAGGCCGCGGGATTGCTCTGAAGAACGTCCACGTTGAACGCTTTCTTCATCGCGGCTGAGAACTTCGTGAACTTCTTGGTGTCCGCGCTGGAGATACCGTACATGATGACGAAGAAGGCCAGCAGCAGCGTGATCAGGTCAGAGTATGTCAGCAGCCAGCGCTCAGAGTTCTCCTTCTTAGGCCGTTTGGGCCTCGCGTACGCCGCCTGTTGCTGCATCGCTCTCCTGCTCCTTCCCTTTCTTTGCCTTGCCTTCTCTCGGCAAATAGGGCTGCAACCGCTCCTGGAGAATCCTGGGGTTCTCCCCCGATTGGATCGAGGCCAGCCCCTCCAGGATCATCTCGTCCAACAGTTGGCCGGTCTCAGCCAACTTCTTCAGCTTTGTGCCCAGCGGGAGCCAGATCAGGTTCGCCGATCCCACCCCATAAAAGGTAGCGATAAAGGCAACGGCTATGGCTTCTCCCAGGTGCGTAGGATCGTTCATCTTGCTGAGCACGTTCACCAGCCCCATCACGGTACCGATGATCCCCATGGTGGGGGCGAAGCCGCCCATAGCCTCAAGCAAGCCTGCATCGCTTTCCAGCTCTCGCTCTCGCACCGACATGTCCGAGAGTAAGACGCTTCTCACCAGTTCCGGGTCGGTACCATCCACAACAAGCATCACGCCCTTCCGCAGCAGAGGGTTCTCCAGCTTGGGCATCTCCTCTTCCAGGGCCAGCAGGCCCTCTCTCCTGGCTCGTTCTGAGAGGGCAACCAGGGTTTCGGACACCTGGACAGCTCTTGGTGACTTGCTGAAGAACGTCCTTCCGATCATCTTCGGAAGTTTGCTCACGGTAGCGCCGGGATGGCTGATCAACGTGGCACCAAAGGTCCCGCCGAAGACAATCAGGGCGGCTGAAGGCTTGACGAAGGAGACAAGGTCACCCCCCTCCATCAGAAGACCACCTGCCAGGGCCCCAAAACCCATCAGCAAACCCAGAACAGTAGTGATGTTCACGAACAGACCTCAGTTCTTGCTGAATCGTGATCGGGAGACGCCACTTCAAGAGGAGCTTCGATCCGTTGGCGAAGCAGCGGGCACTGCTGCACTCTCCTTCTATACTCCACCACTCGCTCCACGATCTCCTCCACCGACTCCCTCACCACCAACTTATGGTTGTTCAATAGGGAGATCACGGTGTCCGGAGTGTGTTCCACCGTTTCGAGCAAGTCGCAGTTGATCGTCAGCACCGAACCATCCAGCCGAGTAACCTGAATCAACGTCCTCTACCCGTCTAGGCCAATCATTCCGGCCTGGATCGCGTGCCTCACCAGGCCGGCACGGCCCCTAACGTTCAGCTTGCTGCAGATGTTCGCCTCGTGAGCCTCTACAGTCTTGACGCTCAGGCAGAGCTGGCTGGCAATCTCCTTGTTGCTGTAGCCCTCGCCCACCAGTTGAAGCAGTTCTCTCTCTCGACTGGTGAGCAGATCCGGCGATCCACCATGAGATCGGGTTTGCCACCGGCTGAGATAGTTGTCCAGGGGGCGACCTTCCAAACTCGGGGTCAAGTACGAGTAACCGGCGTGGACCTTTCGAAGAGCAACCGTCAGTTCTTGAAGGTCAGACTCCTTAAGCAGGTAGCCAGCAACCCCCGCGTCGAGAGTTCTCAGCAGAAGGGGCTCCTCCCCTCGTGAAGCCAGCAGGATCACTCTTGTCGAAACCTTGGTCCTGCGGAGTCTCCTGCACACCTCGAGCCCGTTGAGGAGAGGAAGTCTAAGGTCCACCAGGGCGATCTCCGGATCGGTTTCTTCGATCGCGCGGAGAGTTTCCCTGCCATCTGAAGCTTCGCCCACCACCACGAAGCCCCCATCCATCTCCAACACGGTTCGAAGGGTCTGGCGAAAGAGGGTATGGTCGTCGGCAATGAACAATCGAACGCGCCCGACAGCGCGACGAGGCTGGGTTGCATGCATCAGAGCTGGGGCTGTCGCCAACCTCGGGGCGATCATCTCGGCGGTACTCAACACAGTCTCCTTCCTTCGCCGCGGAGTTGTGGATCACGGCTTGTAGGGGTATCCCTGAGCCCAGCAACAAGATACCCCCAGATAGGAAAGAGACTTAGGGCCTATGGTCCTGGAATCGGCGGACCAACAGCCACACGAATTGTTGGAGAAGGTCACATTCGCCGAAGGGGAGAAGGAAACTGATCGGAGCTACGTGGTTTCCTGCTCCGTCAAGAGGCCGTGGCGGAGGGCGAAGATGGCCGCCTGCACGCGGTCGCTGATCTGCAGCTTTTGGAAGATTGTGGAGAGATAGTTCTTGACGGTCTTTTCAGCCAGGCAGAGCTGCCTGCCGATCTCCTTGTTGCTCATACCCATCGCGAGCAACCTCAAGATCTCCAGCTCTTTCGGAGTCAAGCCGGCCACCCCTTGGTCAGGCTCGACCTGGCTGGCCAACCGCCGAAACTCCTTCAGGACCGTGGTCGTCATCCGCGGGTCGACCAGTGAGGCGCCCCTTGCAACCATTCGGATCGCAAACATCAGGTCCGCGGGCTTGGCATCCTTGAGAAGGTAGCCCCGCGCGCCTGCCCGCATCGCATCGAAAACGTACTGGTCCTGCCGGTGCATGGTGAGGACAACTACCCCGATGTCAGGCCGCTCCTCAAGGATCTGCCCGAGCGCCGTGACTCCCCCCACCACGGGCATGTTTATGTCCATCAGGACGACATCAGGCAGCAGGTCACGGGCCTTGGAAACGGCCTCTATCCCATCACAGGCCTCCCCTACCACCTCCATATCCCCTTCCATCTCCAAAAGCTGCCTCAGCCCTTCCCGAAACAGGGTGTGGTCATCGGCGATCAGAATTCTCACCTTCCTCATCTGGGGTCCTCCGTGTGGAGATGATGGGGCATTCAGCCAAACGACATGCGCTCGAGCGGACATCATAATAGCATGAGATTCAACATGTTCAAGATCCTTGTCCACGTCTCTACTTGGGTGTACCATCTGCACCAATCTTGACACCCTCACTGGAGAGTTCAAAGTGCCGAACAAGCAGCGTGGCAGGGGCAGCGAACGGCCTGGCGACGGCAAGACTGCCCATCAAGAAACTGGCTCTCCTTCCTCCTCGTCGGATGTCGCTGCCGCACAGGCTCTGACTACCGTTGTGGGACTGCTCCTTCATTTCGAGCAGCTTCACAGGACATCCCATGAGCTAGCCCTTCAAGAGGAGAGAAACCGGATCTCCCGCGAGATCCACGATGGGATATCTCAAAGCCTCGCACTTCTCATTCTGAAGATGGAGATCATCTCTCGGTTGGCCGACAGTGATCCCGTAAGAATGAAGGTGGAACTGCGCAACGTCATGTCCATTCTGGAGCTCACCGTTCAGGAGTTGCGAAGGACGCTCGCCCAACTGCTGGTCACGCGGCCCTGACCTCGCTTCAGTGCCTGAGCACCGGCCTACCCCAGGGACCATCAGCACTACTGGCCTGAGGACCTTCGGCCGTATTCACCTTCCTTCTGCCGCCGAATAATCTACTTGCGCCCCATCACCCCAACGGGAGACGCCGGTGCATATGAATGGTATCACTGCTAGCTCACGTGGAGTCCCGTTGCAGCCCCATCCAGACACCTGGAACAGCGTTGTAGCCGCAACCGGATTGGCAGCGGCGCTCTTCCTGCTAGCGTCGATCGCGGCAGCGCCGCTGGATACCAATTATGTGGCCGTACTCCTCCCACTGTCGGCTATCGCTGCCTGGTCAATCGGGGTTAGCGCGCTGATCCGTCGATACGGGATGACCATTATCCCTAACCGCACGAACGGGAACGTCAACGCAGCATTGCTCTCGAAAGCCACCCAATACGCTGCCGCACTACAATCGAAGATCTCGGAAGCAGAATGGTGGCAGGGTCAGCTGGAGATGTACGCCAGCAACCTGACGCAGACCCAGAAGAAGCTTCACCAGGTGAATTCAACCCTGGAAGAGGCACACATGGCTACCCTGGAAACGCTGGCGAGCACGGTAGACGCTCGCGATCCGATCACATACGGACACTGCCGCAGAGTAGCAGAGTTGGCATCCCAACTTGCCAGGGAGATGGGACTGGCCGAAGATGACTGCCGAACCATCGAGCGGTCCGCCCTCCTGCACGACATCGGCAAACTGGGAGTCCCCGATAGCACCCTTCGCAAGACCACCCCTCTCACCCCGGCGGATTCCATCG
>DAHXJB010000283.1:0-2019 GCA_027372455.1 Chloroflexota bacterium
TCACCAAGCCGGACGGCAGCTACGGGCGGGGGTGCAGCGATCACAGCGGGTGGGCCACGGAGGAGGCGGCCTGGGTGACTCTGCCGAGCCTCAGCACCACATGGGAGGGTCTGGGACTGGTGGTGGAGGCGATGGGCAAGAAGGGCTGGGTGGTTCTGCTGACCGTGGCGGCATCAGGCCGGACGGAGGCCATCTTGTTGCACCCGTCGGACCGGAGGGAGGCCAAGGAATGGGGCGACACCGCCCCCATGGCCGTTGCCCTGAAGGCCCTTGGGTTGGAGGTGCCCGATGAGTGAGATTGACCTGGAGGCAATCAAGAGGCGGCTGGCCAGCAAACACTACGCATATTTGGAGCACACCGAGGGGGATCTGGACGGCCTCATCACCGAGCTTGAGCAGGCCCGCAAGGAGCTTGCTGCCGCCCAAGATCAGTTAGCTGCAGCGCGTGGCTCGCTGGCTTGCCGAGAGGCATTCGAGAACAAGTGGGTGCCGATGCTAGAGCACCAACGCGATGCCCTCAAGGAGGCAGTGAGACATCAAGCAGGTCTAAGGAACGCCTTAAAGAGGATGACAGCATCCCGTGATCGCCTGATCGAGCGCAGTAAGCAGTTAACCCAGGCAAGATGCGACCGGGACCATTGGTGCACCGACGCGCTAAAGCAGACGGTGAGAGCAGATAAGGCCGAAGCAGACCTTGCCGCTGCCCAGGAGCGGGTAGAGCGCAACGAGCAGGCTTTGCGGGACCTACTCAACCGCGACCCCGAGTACAAACAGGCGTTCGAGAATGCTGTTGCCGGGTTGAACCGAGACATGGAAGCCGCATTGCTGAAGGTTGGCGATGAACGTGATGCTGCCCACCGCGAGGTGGTGCAGTTACGGGAAGCGCTCAACACTATGGACATAGAGAACGCCGAGTCTCAACAGCAGTGGGATGCCGACAAACAAGAACTAGAGCGATTGCGGGGACTGGTGGAGGCGAACGACAAGGCTCTGGAGTCTATCCGCATCCGGGCTGCGGAGTCAATAGTTGCTAGGTTGGCTGGTGAAGCTCTCTCTACCACCACCGCAGCGGCGGGAGAGATGCCCCACGCTATGGGTTGCCAGTGTGGCGCTTGTTCGGCGGGAGTTGCCGCCTACCGGAAGGAGGAAGGGGATGGCTGACCTCGCTCTCGGCCAACTTCGCGCCATCCAGCAGTCGATATGGGCGCTGGAGCAGGGCAAGCAGCCCATCGTCGAGGTGCGGGATGAAGCCGAGCGCGACCTGATCGAGTCATGGATGGCGGCACTGGGGCATGGCTACCAGGTGGCGTACCTGATCGTGGATCGGGTGGAGCAGCGAAAGAAGGAGGGAGCAGGCGATGGAAACGATCCTGGCGGCGCTACTGGTGAGTCTGGCGCTTAACGGCGCGCTGGGTTGGGAGGTTCGGCGTCTGGTCCGACGGTACAGGGCGCTATCGGGGGATCTGGTGACGCTTGACTAGGAAGGTGATCGGCGAAATGGTGATAGATGGTCTCGTAATGCATTATCAAACCATGACGGCGGACGATCTGCGATGGAAAGAGTCACAACGGACGGTGAAGAGGACGATTGCGCTTGACTTTGATGGCGTGCTCCACCGCTACAGCCAGGGGTGGAAGGACGGCAGCATCTACGATGATCCGGTATATGGGGCGGTGGACGCCTGCAGGGAGCTCAAGCGCCGGGGATACGAGTTGGTGGTGTTCACCGCCCGGCGTAACGAAGACATCCCGGATTGGCTGGTGCGGCACGGCTTTCCGCCCATGCCGGTGACGAACACCAAGCCGCCGGCACTCTTCTACATCGACGATCGGGCTATCCGGTTCGAGCGGTGGGCGCAGGCCCTTTGTGACATCGTGAGTTTGGCGGACAAGGCGGGTGAGCCATAGCGACGGAAAGGCGGCAAGCGATGGCGAGGTTACCAGTCTGGCAATTCCAGTGTTGTGAGCCCGGATGTGGGCTCTTCACGGCGAGATCTGGCGACCGCTCGGAGTGGCGAT
>DAHXJB010000299.1:0-1876 GCA_027372455.1 Chloroflexota bacterium
ACAGTCGGAACCGGGCGGCTGGAGAGGCGATAGCGCGGGGCAGGAGGCTGGAGGAGATCCTGGCGGGATCGCGAATGGTTGTGGAGGGGATACCGGCTACCCAGGCGGTCCTGAGGCTTGCTTGCCTGAAGGGGGTGGAGATGCCGATCGCGCGCCAGGTGCACGCGGTCCTCTTCGAAGACGTCAGTCCTCAGGAGGGTCTCGCGCGACTGATGGGCCGTGAGTTCACCTCCGAACCCTGGATGTAGCGCTGCCTCCAAACCCCGCCAGGGGCCGAGCCCCCGGACCCCTTGTCGCAAAGTTCCTCAGGAAGATTCCCCATAACTTGTCCGAATCCTATTGACAGTCCTGCTAGTTGTGGCATCATACGTGCTCTAGATCCCACAAGATGTTGTGTCCTCCGAGGGCACTGTACACAATATCTTGTGTAACCTGTTACTAGTCCTGATAGAGAGCGTAGGTGCAGGCTAATCGGGCGGGACAGGAGCAATGAGTGCGAGAGCGGGTTCCTTGGGATGGCCCGTGACAGGAGGGGGAGACATGGCTGAGGTAGTAGGGGCTGGCAAGACGGGACGATGGACCGAGTCGGCCCTCAAGGTACTTCGAGAGCGGTATCTCGCGCGAGATGGGGAGCAGGTCACTGAGACCCCAGAGGAAATGTGCTGGCGCGTTGCGCTGGCCATCGCCAAGGCCGAGCGGAACTGGGGGAAGGGTGAGGAGGAGATCCGCGCGGTGGCGGGCGAGTTCCGGGATCTGATGCAGGATATGCTTTTTCTGCCGAACTCTCCCACCCTGATGAACGCCGGGAAGGATAACGGTCTTCAATACTCGGCCTGCTACGTTCTCCCGGTGGAGGATTCCCTCGAGGGCATCTTCGAGTCGATCAAGCGGGCGGCCCTGATCCACAAGAGCGGTGGGGGCACGGGATTCGCCTTCTCGCGCCTGCGCTCCAAGGACAGCACCGTCCAGAGTACCGGTGGCAAAGCGAGCGGCCCTGTCAGCTTCATGCGAGTCTTCAATGCTGCCACCGAGGCGGTGAAGCAGGGCGGCACGCGACGCGGAGCCAACATGGGTATCCTGCGGGTGGACCATCCCGATATCCTGGAGTTCATCGACTGCAAGCTGGACGGGGGGATCACCAACTTCAACATCTCCGTCGCGATCACCGATAGTTTCATGAAGGCGCTGGATGAGGACGGAGAATACGACCTGGTGGACCCGGGCAACAACTCGGTGGTTCGTCGGCTTCGAGCCGGTGAGGTGTTCGACCGAGTCGTTCAGGCCGCGTGGCGGACCGGCGACCCCGGCCTGGTCTTCATCGACCGCGTCAACGCTAGCTCTGCCAACCCCACCCCGCGGATCGGCGAGATCGAGGCCACAAACCCTTGTGGCGAGCAGCCACTTCTACCCAACGAGGCCTGCAACCTGGGCTCTCTCAACCTGACCAAGTTCGTGAGGGCGGGCAAGGCGAAGTCCAACGGCAAAGGTCCCATCGACTGGAAGGAGATGGAGCGGGTTATCCGGCTGGCCGTGCGTTTCCTGGACGATGTGATCGAAGTGAACCCCTACCCGCTGCCGGACATCGACCGAATGGTGAAGAGCAACCGGCGGATTGGCCTGGGGGTCATGGGCTGGGCCGACATGCTGATCCAGCTTGGCATCCCTTACGACAGCGAAGAGGCCCTGGAGATGGCCGATCAGGTCATGGGCTTCATCGAGAAGATTGGCCATGAGGAGTCTGCCAGACTGGCCGAGGAGCGCGGGACCTTCGCCAACTGGTCAGGCAGTATCTACAAGGATGGACCGCCGCTGCGCAACGCCACCGTCACAACCATCGCTCCTACCGGGACCATCAGTATCATCGCCGGGAGCACCT
>DAHXJB010000324.1:0-1856 GCA_027372455.1 Chloroflexota bacterium
CTGCCGTTCACTTGGGCTTGTTGAGCCACCCGGTGGCCGAGAGGGAGGACGCCGAGGGGCAGAAACCCCAAGGCGCAGAGTACCGATGCGAGGCACAGGGGCGGGACGACCCGTAATAGTGATGAAGGTCTTGTAATGAGACTGGAGCAAAGGGGTCGTGCAGGTCAGGTCACCCAACGGCCAACCCTTCGGGGGACGAGCCGGTGAGCGGGCCACAGCTGAAGGTGAAGTCGTTCGACATTTCGAAGCGTCTCGTGTTCGAGGCGTGGGAGAGGGTTCGAGACAATGCCGGGGCCCCCGGCGTGGACGCCGTCACCATCGCCGAGTTCCAGAGCAACCAGAGGCCCAGCCTCTATAAACTGTGGAATAGGATGAGTTCAGGGAGCCACTTCCCTGGGCCGGTGCGGGCGGTGGAGATACCGAAGGATCATGGAGCAGGGATCAGGGTTTTGGGTGTGCCAAACACGGCAGACCGAATAGCCCAGACCGCGGCAGCGATGCTGCTGGAAGAGAAGCTTGAGCCGATCTTCCATCCTGACAGTTACGGCTACCGTCCTGGGCGTTCCGCCCATGACGCCTTGGCCGTGGCCCGAAAGCGTTGTTGGAAGCAGGACTGGCTATTGGATCTTGATATCGGTGCCTTTTTCGTCAGCGTTCCCCATGAGCTGCTACGCAAAGCGGTCGCTCACCACACCGACGAGCGCTGGGTCTTGTTGTGCATCAAACGGTGGCTGAAAGCCCCCATGCAGATGCCCGACGGGACCCTCGTGGAAAGAGAGAAAGGAACCCCACAAGGATCCCCGATCTCGCCCCTGCTTGCCAATCTGTTCATGCATTATGCGTTCGATCGTTGGATGGACCGGGAGTTCCCGCAATGTCCTTTCGAGCGCTACGCGGACGACATAGTTGCCCATTGCGACACTGAGGAACAGGCCCAGAACCTGCGGGCTGCTGTCGCTTCCAGGCTCGGGGCGCTCGGTCTCAAGCTTCATCCCGAAAAGACGAAGGTCGTCTACTGTAAGGACGGCCAGCGCCGAGGGGACTTCGAGCACACCAGCTTCGATTTCCTCGGCTATACCTTCAGGGCACGCCGGGCGAGTGGTCGACGAGGACGTTTTGTGAGCTTCCTGCCGGCCATGAGCCAGAAGGCGAGGAAAGCCAAGGGCCAGCAGATCAGGGCCTGGCACCTCAACCGTCGCACCGGGGCGAGCCTGTCCGACCTCGCCAGGGACATCAATGCCCAGGTCCGAGGCTGGATCAATTATTACGGGGCCTTCTACCGCTCCGAGTTGTACTCCCTCGCGAAGCGCATCAACGAGCATCTCGTTCGATGGGCGATGCAGAAGTTCAAGCGACTGCGGGGCAGGCCAACCAAAGCCTGGGCCTGGCTCGATGCTGTTCGCCAGCATCAGCCGTGCCGTCTCGCTCATTGGCACATGCTCCCACGCACCACCAGCCGGCCTGTGGGGGCCGGATGAGGCGAGAGCCTCACGTCCGGTCCTGCGAGAGCGGGAGGGGGAGGTTCCCTCCCGCCACTCACCAGTCCCGCTCGCTGGGATCTGTGCGGGGGGCCACCCGCGAGGGCGGTCCCTACCGCGACAGTTAAGGACATGTCGCCCCACCGGAACCCTTCATCTTTCCGGCCTCCGTGGCCATAAAGGGAACGGCTCAATGTGGCGTTTCGGCACCCACACCGATGAGGGCGGCTAGGGCTTGGCCGCTGAGATCTCCTGCATGTAACGCCTATACGCGTACTCCAGTACGCCGCCAGCCTCGTAAAAGCCCTCGATCGTCGCTGGGTACTTCCGAAGCGCTACGGATGTTCCAGAACGCACGTTCCGCGCGATTCCCACAGC
>DAHXJB010000329.1:0-2265 GCA_027372455.1 Chloroflexota bacterium
TGCTCCGACGGCTCGGGAAGTGGCCGGCTGGCGGGCGGACTACGGAGAGTGCCCTGGCCCTCCGGCGTGCCGGAGAGCGCGTTGACTCCCGTCGGCATCCAATCTCAAGGTACCCCGGTAATTCGGGACGTGGGTTGAGCACGGTTGCGAAATTGGATACGACCACCGTTTGCTGGAGGGCGCCTGGGTGAGATCCAGTTGGTGGTGCCGGGGATGGGACTCGAACCCATACGGACTTGCGTCCGGCGGTTTTTAAGCTCTCGCACCGATGTTCGCCTGCGTCCGCCGACGTTCACCCTGATCACAAATCGGAACTCGTAGGTCCGCCACCGGCTGCCTCTGTCCAGCTGGATCCGCTCAGGTTGCCGTCACGGTTGCCGTCAACGTCTGGCTCCGCCCCGAGAGCCAGCCACTCCAACTCAGGTCCCTCATCTACCTGATCGCGATGCCCCCAGGCGTGCTCACAGCAGCGGCTGCCCACCGGTGCCTTGGAGAGATGGCTGCGGTGGCCAGTGCCCTGGAGATCAGCGAGGCGACGCAGCACCGGTGGCGTAACCAGTCCGGCGGGATGAAGGCCGAGGACGCCAAGGAGCCGAAGCAGCTACGGGTGGAGAACCCGCGGCTGGGGCGGATGGTGGCCGACCGGGAGTTGCAGATCGAGATGCTGTGGGACGTGGCCACGGGAAAAGGGTGAGCCCGGCGCGCCGGCGGAAGGCGGTACTCTGGGGTCCCCAAAGTTCCAGAACGACGGGCAGGAACATTGTTAAGGATCTGCCCAGAAGCCACTGCCCCGCGGCGACGTCCCTGACAAGGTACGCCTTCCTGGTTGCCACATCAGACGCTTCCACCCGACTCATATCGGGGGTCACGTCACCCTTGGAGTGGACCGCCGTGAAACGTCACGGATGTGGTCGCGAGGTGAGCAGCCAGCGTGCCCCTATCGGGCAGCCGTGAGCTTGGCTACGTAAGCCATTGCTCGATCTTCCAGCACTTGATCGTGTTGAGATTGGCATGTGTCGTGAGCTGCCTGGGCAACCGCATCAACGCAGAGCATGTCGACCATTCCGAGGACAGAACTGGTGGGCTTCCCCCTCAGGAGGTACCGAGCTGTCAGCCCACCCACCACGTAAACGACACCGGCCCTCGCGCCCGCAACACCCACCATGATGGAGACATACCCGTGAGGTCGAACAATGTACCCGCGAAGTGAAAGCCTCGGCCACGTACCATTCGGTCCTGGCCCCCCCGATGCTGGTGGGGGCCAGCCGGTCGCGTCCTCCAAGGTGTCGAGCCCGGGGATGATGGCATAGTGCTCTAGCACCGGGGTCGGCTGCCCAGGCACTGGCAGGAGTGAGATTGCCGAGAGGGTCAACGGCTGATCCGACTTGTTGGTCGCCTGGATCGTGAAGATCGCCACCGTCCCGGCAGTAGTGGCCACACCAGCGCCAGTGGTGTTTGGTGTGGTGAGTGGGCCACGCGAGATTCCCCCGCACGCCGAGACCAAACCAAGGCACACGGCGATAACCGCGAGTCCCCGACCGATCCTCAGCAACGACTGCTCCGACGGCTGCGATAGCACAGGTCAGGGAGCATCAGCGTGGTGCTCCCTGGCCACCTTGACTGTCTCCGGCGCACGTGAAGTGGTATTCGGAGAGACCGCTTGGGCAGAGCTGGCTCCGGCCGCAGAGGTTTGTGAGCTGGCAATCACTACTGCAGCGACCGTACTGACTCCAGCCGGGATCCCGGGCGCGTTGGTGACGTTAACGAAGAAGAGTCTGCCGAGCACGAGGCCCTGAGAAGCCAGCATTTCGACGTACGGCTGACTCTCAGTCGCGTCTCGTTGCGACTGCGCTCTTGCATTCCATACGGTCATCAAAGCACTGGAAGAGGGGAAAGGCGGCAGTTGTACCGCCGAGAGCGTGTAATGGGTGCCGCCCAGTGCGGTCGACTGGACAGCGCCAAGAGTACCGCCCAGGAGCAGTTCCACCTAAGAGCAACGAAGAGACCCGCCAGTGCTGATCGGTGCCGAGGGCGCCACAACGCTTTCACGACTTGCTACTCCCTGGACCGCTGATGATCACGCGTGCTAGGTCGGTAGTCGCCGATCCACTCCGGCCTGCCTTGGGGAGGGCGAGAACTGATGCGGCCATGGTGGTTACTCCCGCCGGGGCTCCAGGGGTCTTGAGTACAGGAATAAATGTCACCTTCACCACCGTTAGTCCCTTCGCCGCATATTCGGCGGCAAATGGCTGTGACTCGATCCAC
>DAHXJB010000341.1:0-3453 GCA_027372455.1 Chloroflexota bacterium
TGGTGCGGGATCTCGGCGGATTGCACATCGTCGGCACGGAGCGGCACGAGGCGCGCCGGATCGACAATCAGCTCCGGGGTCGTGCGGGGCGCCAGGGGGACCCGGGATCGTCCCGGTTCTACCTGTCACTGGAAGACGATCTGATGCGCCGTTTCGGCGGCAGCAACATCGCGGGGATCATGGATCGGCTGGGACTGGAAGAGGATGTCCCTCTGGAGCACGGCCTGGTCAACAAGTCTATAGAGAACGCTCAGACCAAGGTGGAGTCCCACAACTTCGACATCCGGAAGCACGTCGTTGAGTACGACGACGTGATGAACAAGCAGAGAGAGGTGATCTACGGGGAGCGCACCAAGGTCCTCGGTACCGAGAATCTGCGGCCGATCATCATGGAGATGGTCCAGAAGGAGATCTCGGGGCTGTTGGAGGCGCACCTGGCAGGGGATGAAGCTGAGGAATGGGACCTGGATGGTCTGCTAAATGCATTGAGGCCGATCCTGCCGCTGCCGGCGGACGTGACCGCCGAAGCGCTCGGACGGCTGAGCAAGGCAGAGGTTCAGGAGGGTCTCTTCGACCTGGCGGAGCAGGTTTACGATGGGTTGGAGCAGCAGCTGGGTCCGGAGATGATGCGCCGGGCCGAGCGATGGGTGATGTTGAGCGTCATCGATAACCTGTGGGTCCAACACCTGACCTCGATAGACGACTTGCGGGAAGGGATCGGGCTGAGAGCCTACGGGCAGAGAGACCCGTTGGTGGAATACAAGGCTGAGGCCTACAACATGTTCCAGAGCCTCCTGGAAAGCATCCAGGAGGATGTGGTGCACCGGATCTTCCACGTGCGGGTGGTGGTGGAAGAGCCAAAACCGGTTCTGCCGGTGGTGACCAATCGGGAGGCAGAGGGTGGCAGCCAGCCCGTTAAGGTGGGAAAGAAGGTCGGCCGCAACGATCCCTGCCCCTGCGGCAGTGGCAAGAAGTACAAGAAGTGCCACGGCAAGTAATAGCCGCATAGCGAACGTCTGTGGGAAGCCGGAAGAGCGGGGACGCCCTTCCGGCTTCTTGATTCGGAGGAACGATTATGGGCCTTGACTGGCAAGAACTCTACGCCGAGCGTTTTCGGTTCTCCCAGGAATCGCCCCTGGGGAACGTGCTGAGATATGGCGAGCTACCCGACATGATCTCGCTGGCGGGCGGCTATCCGGCCGCCGAGCTGTTCCCTGCGGAGGCCTTCCGGGAGGCCTTTGATAGGGTGCTCGCGACGGATGCGAAGGTTGCCCTGCAGTACAGCTCCGCGGAGGGCTATCTTCCCCTGCGGGAGTATCTTGTGGACCGGATGTCCCGCTTCGGCATCAAGAGCTCCCCGGAAGAGCTGCTTATCACCCACGGTTCCCAGCAGGGTCTCGATCTGGTGGCCAGGCTCTTCGTGGATCCGGGATCGCTGGTGGTTGTGGAAGACCCCTGCTACGTGGGCGGACTGCAGGCCTTCAACAGCTACGAGGCCAGGTACGTCGCCATTCCAACTGATGAGGAAGGGATGCAGGTGGATAGATTGGAGGCGGCTCTGGTGGATGGACAGCTCCACCCCAGGCTGATCTACGCCCTGCCCAACTTCCAGAATCCCAGCGGGTCCACACTCAGCCTGTCGCGGCGCCGGCAGCTGCTGGAGCTGTCCCATCGCCACCGAATACCGATCCTCGAGGACGACCCCTACGGGGAGCTGCGCTACGAGGGAAAGAAGTTGCCCTCGCTGAAATCGATGGACAGTGAGGGGAACGTCATCTACCTGGGCACCTTTTCCAAGATCTTGGCGCCGGGCATCCGAGTGGGCTGGGTGGTAGCTCCGGAGCAGGTGATCCGGCGGTTGCTGGACGGCAAACAGGCGGCGGATCTGCACACGAGCACCCTGGTTCAGCGGGCTACCTACGAGGTGTGCCGGCAGGGGCTGCTGGATGGCCACGTGGCGAAGATGAGGCCGGTGTACCGGCGCAGGCGTGATGCCATGCTCCGAGCGTTGACCGAGCAGTTCGGGTCGGGTGCGCGGTGGTCCCGTCCAGAGGGAGGGCTTTTCCTCTGGCTGCAGCTGCCGCACGTGGTGGATTCGGATGCCATGCTGCAGGATGCCGTCGCTGAGAAGGTGGCCTACGTGCCCGGGAGCGCCTTCAGTCCCAGCGGTGAGAAGAACAGCGCGATCAGACTCAACTTCTCCAGCTCCACCCCCGAACAGATCGAGGAGGGCGTTCGCAGACTGACCCGGGTGGCATCGCGATGGCAGGAGAAGTTGGCGGAGGGGAAAGGGCCGGCGTTGCGGGTGAATCTGGCGCGGGCAGCGTAGCGTTGTGGTTTGTAGGGAGGGGCCCTGTGCCCCTCCGCCCCGCGCCGTCGGCAGGTTGGGCGGCGGGGCAGAGCACCCCGCCATACGCACAGGCGCAGCACTCAGCACCCGGCACTCAGCACTTTGCACCCAGCGGGCTGGATGCCCGCGCTCCCAGCAGAACTCAGAACTCGAAGGGGAGCCAGGCTCTGCGCCTCTTCGCCTCCCGGAATCGGGATCAGCAGAGGTCCGGCTAAGTCTGTCAGTGTGAATGGGGGGAGAGCAGGTAGCTTTCTCGCGCTTCAAGCCATCCAGTCGCAGGCCATCACAGGCAACCTGCCGGGATCGGCATGGTTCGCGGGTAGAGTAACAATTTGTAGGGGCCAGCGGCGCTCGCCCTGGGGCCAGGATGGGCCACTGGAGCCACCAGGGCGACCAGCCGGTCGCCCCTACTGTTACTCTGTCTCGCCGTTTCTGTGAACCATGCCCCGGGATCACCTCGCCGGCATAGGGGTTGCAACCACCTATTGAGCAACTCGAGAAACTCGGGCAGCTCCAACAGGATCTCATGGACATGTCCCTTGCAGCCGCCCGCATGCTGACTGACAACGGCAACAGACGCTCACTTGACGAAGTTCTCGAAAACTTCGGCTATACCCACGAACAACTACGTTCTATGCCTGAGTAGAGATGCCGTCCCCCTACCCAAACACACTCGGGTACTGCTCCACCTGCTCCTTCACCGGCCGGTCGTAGCGGATCACCACCACCCTGTAGCCTCGGTCCTCCAGCGACTCCCGTACTCCCCGGTCGTGGGCGGCTTGCTGGGGAGCATCGTGGGCAGGGCCGTCCACAAACACACACACGCCCCTGAGTCCCTCCCGCTCATAGTAGAAGTCGGGCTGGACGGCCACATCCGGGTCCGGCTGGTTCTGCGCCAGATCAGGCAGCCGCAGCCGGTGCTTGTGCAGGTAATCCAGAAGGTTCCGCTCGGCATCGGAAGCAGGGTCGGTGCGCTCCAGCAGCCACTGATACTGCTCGTCGTAGCTCCTACCGCCACTGCTGGCGAGAAGGTCGCCCAGGGCAAGCTGGATCAGGTAATCCCGGACCAGGTGGCGGTCGATGTGAGCGTGCAGCAGCTGGTT
>DAHXJB010000354.1:0-3424 GCA_027372455.1 Chloroflexota bacterium
CAATGGTGGCACCGCTATTGGCACAAATGCACGAGAGCGAAGAACGCAACTGTGTGCAATCTGGCCGTTGTCCGTTCCTCTCCCAGGGCGGCAACATGTCCTAACATTTTTCAATGGAAAGGAATGTTATGGACAAGATAAGTCCTGGAGATACCGCGTGGGTTCTGATCTCAGCCGCACTCGTCATGTTGATGACCCCTGCCCTGGGATTCTTCTACGGTGGCCTGGTGCGGCAAAAGAACGTCCTCTCCACCATAATGCACAGCTTCTTCGTTCTCGCGCTGGTGACCGTACAGTGGGTGCTCTGGGGATATAGCCTGGCCTTCGGTCCGGATTGGCACGGTCTGATCGGTCGCCTCGACTGGATTGGATTGAACGGGGTCGGCTTCGCGCCGAACCCGAATTACGCGCCGACGATTCCGCATCAGGCGTTCATGCTTTACCAGGGAATGTTCGCGGTGATCACCCCCGCCTTGATAACTGGGGCGTTCGCCGAGCGAAAACGGTTCAAGGCCTTCATCCTCTTCAGCCTGATCTGGTCAACGGTCGTGTACGATCCTGTGGCGCATTGGGTGTGGGGAAATGGTGGCATCCTTCGCCAACTGGGCACTGTGGATTTCGCCGGGGGGATCGTCGTGCACGTCACCTCGGGGGTATCTGCCCTCGTAGCGGCGCTGATGCTGGGCCGTCGCCTGGGCTTCGGAGAGGAGTCAATGGATCCGCACGATGCGACGATGACGCTTCTCGGCGCGGGTCTGCTGTGGTTCGGGTGGTTCGGCTTCAACGCCGGCAGTGCCCTGGGGGCGAACGGAGTGGCGGTGAACGCCTTCGTGGTGACGAACGCTGCCGCGGCTATGGGCGCGCTGACCTGGGTGACGGTGAGTTGGGCGCACCAGCAGCAGCCCAGCGTGCTCGGCGTGGGTGTAGGCGCCGTGGCGGGATTGGCCACGATTACCCCCGCGTCCGGCTACGTGAACGTGCTGGCGGCGATCCTTATTGGGATGAGCGCGTCGGTGGTGTGCTACTGGACAGTGCATCTGCTGAAGGCGCGGCTGAAGATCGATGATGCGCTGGATGTCTTCGGCGTGCACGGCGTCGGTGGAGCCCTGGGTGCTATCGCTACCGGCCTATTCGCGACCACGGCCGTGAACCCGCATGGTGTGAATGGCTTGCTCTACGGTAACCCTTCGCAGTTCGAGGTGCAGCTCTTCGCGGTCGTAGTGACGGGGCTCTACGCGTTGACTATGACCTGGATCATCCTGAAGCTGATCGATCTGACAGTCGGACTTCGAGTCGAGGAGGGTGAGGAGAGGATGGGCCTCGACTCGACGCAGCACGGAGAGGCAGCCTACCGGATCTAGATGCTCCGAGCAGCGAAAGCAGATCGCACGTGGTACAATTTGTCCCCACTGCTCATGGAAAGGGTGCTTAGCGATGACTGATCGGGATGACCGTCGGGAAGATATCACCGAAGCCTACTATCGAGGGCTCATGCATGGTTGTGGCTACCGGGCCGTGGACCTGGATAAGCCGCAGATAGCGGTGGTGAACTCCTACACCGACGTCAATCCCGGTCACCTACCACTTCGGGATCTGGCGACCCGAGTCAAAGAGGGTATCTGGGCGGCGGGCGGCTCACCCGGAGAGTTCAACGTGCCCGCGCCCTGTGACGGCATGGCCAACTCGGGCCCGGGCGGTCACTATCTCCTTCCGCAACGGGATCTAATCGCCGGTTCCATCGAGGCGATGGTGAGGGCTCACAGCTTTCAGGGGCTTGTGATGCTCGCCTCCTGTGACAAGATCATCCCGGGTATGGTGATGGCGGCAATTCGGCTGAACCTCCCCACGCTGTTCCTGACGGCCGGCGCCATGCTGCCCTATCGGATGAAGGAACGCACCGTATGCACGTCGGACCTCAAAGAGGCCATCGGCATGCGGCGATCTGGTGAGATCGACGAGCCCACCTTTGAAAGTTGGCAGGAGCACTTCTGCGCCTCGCCCGGAACCTGTTCCATGATGGGCACGGCCAACACGATGGGCTGCTTCCTCGAGGCCACGGGGCTCGCGCCGTTCGGGTCGGCGACAATGCTGGCCTTCGACGCGGCCAAGGTTCGCCAGGCGCGGGATGTGGGTGAACGGATCGTGAGGCTCGTGAGAGACGGAAAGCGTCTCAGCCAATTCCTGACCAGGGCGAACCTCGAGAACGGGATCAAGTACATCTCAGCCTCAGGTGGCTCGACCAACGGGGTTCTCCATATCCTGGCCTTTGCCCAGCTGTTGGAGTGGGGGTTCGATTTGGAGCGCTTCGAGCGGGTGCAGCGCTCGGTCCCCGTGGTGGGCAAGTACAAGCCCTCATCCAGCTACAACATAGACGACTTCCACCAGGCCGGCGGGGTGCCGACCCTGCTGAAGGCCATCAGCGACAGTCTGGAGCTTGATGTTCCCAGGGCTACCGGTGGGACCCTGGCGGAAGCGCTGAAGTACGCACCCGATCCCGACGGGCAGGTCATCAGGAGTGCCGCCCAGCCGCTGGACCGAGATGGGGCTTTCGGCATCCTTCGTGGCAATCTGGCGCCGAGGGGAGCAGTCGTAAAAAAGAGCGGCATGGATACCAGGATGTTCGTTCACCGAGGACCCGCCGTCGTGTTCAACTCCGAGGACGAGGTCCGCCAATTCATGCTGCAGAAGGATGTGAAGCCCGGCTCGGTGCTGGTGGTGCGGTACGAGGGTCCGAAGGGCGCCCCCGGCATGCGTGAGCTATCCATCCCGGCGGCCATGTTGGTGGGGATGGGGCTGCACACGTCGGTGGCCATGGTGACGGACGGGCGCTTCTCCGGGGCTACGAGGGGGCCGTGCGTCGGCCACGTGTCCCCGGAGGCGTGGGATGGCGGTCCATTGGCTTACGTTCAGGATGGTGACCTGATCGACATCGACGTTCCGAACAGCCGCATTCAACTGCTGATTCCGGATGAGGAGCTTCGGCGACGGATGGCCGCTCCACCCCAACGGCCGGACCATCCGGCGAGAGGCGTGCTAGCCGCCTACCGCGACCGGGTGGGTGGGGCCGATACCGGAGCGGTGTGGCTCTAAGGCATTGTTTAGTTGCTGTCAGCCAATGGCTAATAGCTATCAGCCAGCAGCTATCGGCTAGAAACTGGGCGGCGTGTTGACCCACAGGACCACCGCGGGCTCGGAGCTCGCGTTGCGCCAGCGGTGATGCTCGGAGCTCGAGAAGTAGAGGCAGTCCCCTGGAGCCAGGGTGTAGCTTTCGATCCCGCCCAGATGAACCTCGAGGCTGCCGGACAGGACGTACACCGCCTCCTCCCCAGGATGGGAGTAGAACCCATCGCTGCCGGCATCTGGCTGGATGGTCCAATGCTGGATCTCCATCTGGCGGGGAACCACGGCCAGATCCTCGATCTCG
>DAHXJB010000362.1:0-2826 GCA_027372455.1 Chloroflexota bacterium
TCTGTGCTTCGCACAGGGTTCCCGGAACCCTGTGATACTCAGGATGACACTGGTCAGAACCATTGTGTCGCCGCACTAGCCTGATACGCCTGGTGGATTCTCGCTTGCGCGGGAATGACGGGGAGGGGGTCTGGAATATCGACCTGTCATTCTGAGCGAGCGCAGCGAAGCGAAGAATCTCCTCGCGCGCAAGTGGAGACCCTTCGCTGACGCTGTTCAGAAACTTCAAGTTTCTGTGCTTCGCACAGGGTTCCCGGAACCCTGTGATACTCAGGATGACAACCAAAAGGCCCTGCCTACCTGGAGTAAGCTGTGTTCCCCACACAGGGGAAACGAGAACGGCTCATCAAAGCAGAGGAGCAAAAATGACTGACCGAGAGATAGTGAGGACCAGGATAGCCCCCAGTCCCACCGGTCTGCCCCACATCGGCAACTTCAGGACCATCGTGTTCAACTGGCTGTTCGCCCGCCACCATGGAGGGCAGTTCGTGGTGCGCATCGAGGACACCGACGTCGCCCGGAAGGTGGAGGGCGCCATGGAGGCGATGCTGGACGGCCTGCGCTGGCTGGGGCTAGACTGGGACGAGGGGCCGGAGGTGGGCGGTCCCCACGGGCCCTACCTGCAGTCGCAGCGGCTCCCCATCTACAAGGAGCACGCCGATCGGCTGATCGCCCAGGGCGACGCCTACTACTGCTTCTGCAGCCCCGAGAGGCTGGCGGCCATGCGCCAGGAGCAGCAGCAACGCAAGGAGCCGCCGGGGTACGATCGCCTCTGCCGCGGTCTCACGGAGGCGGAGGTCCGCGCCAAACTGGACGAGGGGATAGTGCCGGTCGTCCGGTTCAAGGTCCCGCTGGAGGGCTCAACCAGCTTCCACGACCTCATCCACGGGGATATCACCTTCCCCAACGCGGCCCTCGACGACTTCGTTCTGATCAAATCCGATGGCTACCCCACCTACCACATGGCGCACCTGGTAGATGACCATCTGATGCAGATCACCCACGTCCTGCGGGCCGACGAGTGGATCTCCAGCACACCGCGCCACATCCTGCTGTACCAGGCTTTCGGCTGGGAGCCGCCCAAGTTCGCACACGTGCCACAGATCCTGGGACCGGATCGATCCAAGCTCAGCAAGCGGCACGGTGCCACCTCGGTCCTCGCCTACCGCGACATGGGCTATCTGCCCGAGGCGATGCTGAACTACCTCGCGCTATTGGGGTGGGCCTACGATGCCACGACTGAGATTATGTCGAGGGAGGAGCTGATCCGGTATTTCACCATTGAGAAGATCAACAGGACCGGCGCCATCTTCGACATCACCAAGCTGGACTGGATGAATGGCTACTACATTCGTCAGCTCACAGTATCGGATCTCACCTCCAGGGTCATGCCCTACCTCCAGGCGGCGGGCCTCGCCACAGAGCAGGACCGGGAGTATGTGGAGCGGGTGATCCCGCTGGTACAGGAGCGGATCCGCAAGCTCAGCGACATCGTCGAATTCACCGACTTCTTCTTCGCGGACACCCTGGAGTACGATGGCTCGCTGCTGATCCAAAAGGGGATGACGGCGGAAAGAAGCCTGGAGGCACTGCGGACGGCCAGGGAACGGATCATCGCCCTGCCTACCTGGGACCGCACCAAACTCGAGGAGCTGTTGCGTCCGCTGGCTGAAGAGCTCGGGGTGAAGACGGGCCAGCTTTTCGGGCTACTCAGGGTGGCCACCACCGGGAAAACCGCGGCGCCGCCCCTCTTCGAGACGATGGAAGTGCTGGGCCGTGAGCGGGTGATGCCCCGGCTGGACGTGGCCGAAGCGAAGCTCCAGCGATTGGTAGCCCGCGACCCGTAAATAGGCGTGGTTCACAGAAACGGCGAGATAGAGTAACAGTAGGGGCGACCGGCTGGTCGCCCTGGTGGCTCCAGTGGCCCATCCTGGCCCCAAGGCGAGCGCCGCTCGCCCCTACGATTGGCACACCGTCGCTGAACCATGCCCGTAAATAGGCCACCTGGCCCAAAGATTGCCAACAGCGCCTTCCCGGCTCGTTGACGAGCTCACTTCCGGCAAGCGGCCGAGAAGTAGAAGCGAAACGGTTCGAGGGGAGGCAGGCATGATGGAGAGATGGAGAAGCCGAACCGGCCAGTGGCGATCGGTGAAAAGGATGCTGGCCGCCTTCGCGGTGCTAGCTGTTCCGATCGCGCTGGGCGGCTGCCAGATCCTAGGAGCTTCCGAGGGCCAGGCCGCAACCGCCCAACCGGCCGCCGCTGCATCGCCGACAGCCACCGAGCAGCCACCGACGCCCACGGCGTCGCTGTCCACGGCAACCCCGCGGGCGGTCACACAGGCCACTCCCACACAGACGGCAAGCAGCAGCCTGTCCGTAACACAGCAGCAGGCTCAGACCGTTGTGAGCGGCTGGTTCGATGCTGTTGCCGCTGGAGACTATCAGCGGGCCGAGGGATTGACCACCGGCAACGCCACGGATCAGACGAAGCAGATTGGGGGCACCATCCAGAGCCAGGCCAGCCAGCGAGGCGTAGAGATCAACATGACGATACAGAGGCTCGATCTGAGCCCTGCCCCTCAACCGGCGACCGGCGAGCAGGCCGTGAACGCCGCCTTCACCATTCAGGTCACAGCCATCAAGGGTCCGATCTCCATCCCAGCCCAGACCCTTCAGGGGAGCGCCACCTTTGTGGTTCAGCAAACGTCCGGCGGGCCGAAGATCAGCGACATCCGAAACGTGAGCGGCCTACCTGGGCAGTAGACGCGAACCGCACTCGTTGCTTGCTGCCTCTCGAGCAGGGCCTTTTAGTTCTGCCGCTGGACC
>DAHXJB010000402.1:0-2680 GCA_027372455.1 Chloroflexota bacterium
CTACAAGCTTAGTCGGCATTTGGGTTCTCGCCCTCGGATCCCCTACCGACGGGGAGTCCTCAGGCCAGCCAGCTGCTCTTAGGCAACCCCTAGCAGGCGGTCAGGGCCACAGCATCTCGACTTGGTGACGCCCGATCCCAACCCATCGAGAAGAGGCTGGGCGGACGCTCGAAGCGTTGTTACGCTGCGAGAGCTACTGGTTCGTTGGCAGTTATGCCGTTGCCACCTTTTAACGAGGCGCGATGGCACCCTCGGCTTGCAATTCTCGCGTGTCGTCCCCTGTCGAAACCTAGCGCCCCCGTACGAGAGACTTGCGACTCGACACCGGCAACCGGTGAGGGAACTCGGGACTGGAGACTCCAGCCTCTCCTACCCGGTCTCACGTCCCTGGTCGCTCCTACTGGCGAACGGCATCCTTGAGGGCTCTCTCTACCTCCCTCTCGGCTTCCTTGCGGGCGAGTGTCTCCCGCTTGTCGTATTCCTTCTTGCCGCGCGCCAGTCCGATCTCGATCTTGATGTGACCCTTCCGGTCGTACACTTTCAAGGCCACCAAGGTCTTGCCCGCTTCCTGAGAGAGACCTGCCAGCCGAGCGATCTCGCCCTTGTGGAGCAGCAACTTCCTCGGCCTTCCGGTCTCGTGGTTGAACCGGTTGCCCTGGTCGTAGGTGGCGACGAAGCTGTTGTACAGCCAGAGCTCACCATCCTTGACCTTGGCGTAGCTGTCCCTCAGGTTGACTTTGCCCTCACGCACCGACTTCACCTCCGTGCCGGTGAGGGCCAGTCCGGCCTCTACCGTCTCCAGGATGTGGTAGTCGTGAAAGGCCTTTCGGTTGGTAGCGTATACTCTCTCATTCTTCTCGGTCATACCATATTATAGCAGACCCTTGCCTTTTCTGAATGTTCCCCCTATGATGACAATCGAAGATCTGATCACCGCGAACCCATCTGCATACAGTCACGGTTTCTCACTCGGTCCCGGCCCACTGGTTTACCCGTTTCCTTGGTGCCGTTCGGGATGATCCGACGGTCACGGTTCCCTCGACGTAGCGCGGGCCCCTAGCCAAGGATTACTCGGAGAGCAAAGCAGTGAACCGATCGGGGCTTCGTGAACCGAAACGGAACGACGACGTCGCTTCAGGTCAGAGAGGACCTCCATGAGTCGTGGGGGCTCTCTCTTTTTCTGTGGAGACCGCCGGAACGGCGCAGTGCAGCTTGTCCAGCCCGAGGAACTGAACCCGAGGGCTGGCTAGAAAAGGGGACGCGAATGGAGAATGTCAACGAGGGCAAGGACAGACTGCGTCTAACTCGTCGGGAACTGCTGATAGCCCTGGGGGCTAGTGCCGCCTCCGTCGCGGTGGCGGCCTGCAGCAGCGGGGCTCCCGCCGCGCCCACTCAAGCGCCGGCTGCATCCGGACAAAAGCCGGCAGCTGCGGCACCTACCTCGGCGCCTGCCGTCCTGAAGGGTGCTACCGTGGCCTTCCTGGGTGGCACCTACTTCGTGCCCGACGCCCAAAAGCTGTTCACGAGCCAGATCCAGCAGTGGGGCAAGGAGAACGGCGTGACCGTGAGCGCCGACTTCCTGAACTGGCCGGACCTGCAGGCGAAGATCGCGGCCTCCATCCAGGCCGGGGCGGGTGGAGATATGTTCCACCTGTGGCCCGGTTGGGCCTCCCTGTACGCCGACAACATGCTGGACGTGACCGACGTGGCCGAATCCATCGACAAGAAGGAGGGCGGCTACTACGGATGGGTCACTAAGGGCATCAAGGTTGGCGGCAAGTATCTGTCCCTTCCCACAGGTACCACCAACGCCTCTATCAACTACCGCATAAGCTACCTGAAGCAGGCGGGCGCCGAGAAGTTCCCCGACAGCTGGGAAGAGCGGTTTACCGTGGGCAAGAAGCTGAAGGCGATGGGCAAGCCGATCGGCCAGTCCATCGGCCACAGCACCGGAGACCCGGTGGGCTTCGTGTATCCCTACATGTGGTCCTACGGCGCCATGGAGGTGGCGGAGGACGGCAAGACCGTCAAGTTCAACACCCCCGAGTTCGTGGATGCCATGAAGCGGTTCATCCAGGCCTGGAAGGACTGCTACGACGAGACCGGGCTCCAGTGGGACGACAGCGCCAACAACCGCGCCTTCCTTTCGGACCAGATCTCAATCACCTTCAACGGCTCCAGCATCTACGAGGCTGCCAAGAAGGACGCTCCGAAGATCGCCGAGGACATGGACCACGCCGACCAGCCCAAGGGGCCCGCGGGCCGCTTCTACCAGTTGGGCGGCCACTCCTTCGGGATCCTGAAGGGCTCCAAGAACGCCAGCGCGGCGAAGGAGTTCCTCAAGTGGTGGTCCGACCCCGCGCGCTTCGATGAGTGGATCCACATCCAGGGGGTCTATCAGCTTCCCCCCACCAAGCGATGGGAGAATGATCCGATGTGGACCAAGGATCCGAAGCTGGCTGCCTTTGGGCGTGAGGCTCAGTTCGGCCGGAACATCGGGTACGCCGGCGACCTGAACCAGAAGGCGGCTCTGGCCAACTCCAAGTACATCGTCGTGGATACCTTCTCGAAGGCCGTCACCAGCGGCGATGCCGCCGGTGCGATCAAGTGGGGCGAGGAGCAGCTGAAGCAGGTTTACGGAGGATAAGTCGATTGGGGGGGAGCGCACACCGCGCTCCCC
>DAHXJB010000404.1:0-2765 GCA_027372455.1 Chloroflexota bacterium
CCACTCTTCCACGCTGATATCCGTCACCGGTGTGGGTCTGGTAATGCCCGCACAGTTAGCCAATATATCGATGCGCCCGAAGGACTCCCTTGTCCGGTCTGCCATCCACCGCGTCTGTTCCTCGCTGGTAACATCCACCGCAATGGCCAATGCGCGTTGCCCCAGATCGCGCACCTCCGCCGCAGTCCCTTCCGCTCCAGTCAGATTCAGGTCGGCTATGACGACAGCTGCGCCTTCCCGTGCCATCGCTATCGCCGCCGCCCGACCGATGCCCCGCCGGGTGCTGGCCCCAGTGACTATGGCAACCCTACCTTCCAACAGCATGTCTGACCTTCCCACACGATTATGGAGCCCAGCGCCTCTGTTGCTGTCCAGGGAAAATGTCAGTCTAACTGATCAGCGAACATGTCATGATTAGGTGTAGCGGGACACACAAGTAAGCCAGGGCGTTTTGTCTCGGGGGCTGTCGGGTAGGAAGGCGGCGTTTCCGCCACCCTCCCCCCTCAGAACCGTGCTGGCGGGTTTCCCCGCACACGGCTCAAGCCTCTTCTTACGCCCCGGTGGCGGGACGCGGCTTCACGACATGGTCCGGGGCGGATCGCTGGCTGGTGTGGTGGAGTGTCGGCTTGCCCTCCAGCCTGGGATTGTTCCTTCGAGACCTCGCCTCGAAGTACGAAGCCCAGACTGGATCGTAGGGGTTGGCGTCTTCTCGGATCTTGATGTGCCGTTGAATGGGCACCGAGGATGCCGAGAAGAGCCGGACCGCCTTCGACGAGCCGTCTGCGTTAGGGACGATACCCGTAAACACCCAATGCCGTTCGAGATGGGCATGGAAGTACCTATCCTTCACCCACCTCCTTCCTTTCTTGGAGTGTCGCCGCAGTGCCCAGGTCCACAGCGCCTCGAAGATCGCACTGTCCACGGCCGAGTAGGTCTTCTTGCTAACCACATGCCGGTGGTACATGGCCCACCCCCTGATCAGGGGATTGAGCCGCAGGATGAGCTTACCCGCCGTGGGGTGCAGATTTCCATGGATCTCCTTCCGGACCTTGCTCAGGAAGGACTTGACGTTCTTCCTGGACGGCTTGATAAGCAGCTTGCCGTCGTACTTGCGTACATTCTGGCCCAGGAAGTCGAAGCCGTCTTCAATATGCGTGATGGCTGTCTTCTCCTGGGAGAGTTCCAGCCCTCGCTCCTTGAGGAATTGCTCCACAAGGGGTTTGACTTCCTTCTCCAGCAGTTCCTTCGATCTGCCGGTGATGACGAAATCGTCCGCATACCTGATCAGGTTCACCTTTGCTCGACGACTTGCGTCCGGCGTCTTGGGAAACCGCTCCCGCAGCACCGCATCCAGGCCATCGAGTGCCAGATTTGCCAGCACGGGAGAGATGATTCCTCCTTGAGGGGCGCCCTCATCCGTCGTGTAGAAGACGTTCTTCTCCATGTAGCCGGCCTTCAACCACTGTTGGAGAATGGCTTTGTCCATGGGGACGTGGGCCAGTAACCAGTCGTGGCTGATCCTGTCAAAGCACGACTTGATGTCGCCTTCGAGTATCCAGTCGGCGCAGCCCTTGCGACCCAGTGCGATGAAGCACTGCTCGATGGCGTCCGCCGTGGATCTCGCTGTCCGGAACCCGAAGGAGTTCCGGTCTCCTGTGGTCTCCGCGATGGGATCGAGGGCCAACAGGTAGAGTGCCTGCATCGCCCGGTCTCTCATCGTAGGTATACCCAGGGGACGCATCTTGCCGTTGCTCTTGGGGATGTACACGCGCCGCAACGGTTGGGGTTCGTAGCCCCTCTGGCGCAGCGTTTGTACGGCCATTCGCTTCTTTGTCGCCGTGTCCCAGAGTTCCTCGTCCACGCCAGCCGTTCTTCTGCCTTGGTTCTCCGTCACTCGCTTCACGGCCAACAACTTGGCGCTGTGCGAGTGGGTCAGCAAGTGCTGGAGGGCCTTCACCTTCCCCCACCTGCCTTCCCGTGTTGCCTTCACGATACGCACCTGGAGTCGGAGCACGTTGCGCTGAATCTGAGACCAGTCGATCTGGTCCCAGTCCATCTTGGCGTGGGAAGCCGCACCAGCAGCCATATCCACGACCGTGGACATGGTGACCGACATCTGCTCTGCCTCCTTGGCCGTTTTGCCAGGCTATCTCGTGATGAGAGACCGATGTGGAAGTCTGCTCGCTTTCGCGCAGGGTGATGTTGCCTGGCGGCTCAACCCCTGTCCGCCCCATTGCAGGGCGGCCTTCGCTTTCTCCACTCTCCTCTGCCCGCAGCCCCTTGGGCTCGCCTTGCGGCTCGCTTTCCCTCTCGGGAGGGCTACGGGTTTACCACGTTCCCAGTGAATGCCAGGATGGGTTAGGCTCCGCCTATTCGCCGGTGGCCGTTTCGTCTACGACGGGCTTGGGCAACCGCTCCCGTACCAGGCCACGCACCTTTTGGTTCAAGCCTGTCAGCATCATTTGGCTTGTTGGCTCTGACGACGTGTGGCGGCGGTTCACATACGTTAGCCATACCATCCGACCCTGGCGTCTCTACCGCCTCGATGCTGGCAGTATCGGCCTTCCCTCACGGTCAGGACGACAACCTCGCGGTTGAAGACTCGTTGTCCCAAGGGCTCCGCACGGTTGGATTACTCCCGCCGCATGCCTTGGTAGGGTACTGGAGGTAGAACTCCAGGTCAGGTCCTGATGGATCAGTCCTGACAGCCATTCACTGGACTTCGTGTCGCACCTGCCCCCCGACCCCCGAAGTTTACGAGGCAT
>DAHXJB010000406.1:0-3383 GCA_027372455.1 Chloroflexota bacterium
TCACTCTTATCGCGAGTGGTGGAGGGACTGGCCCGATGAAGCCCGGCAACCAGCCCTACCGTGGAGACGGATCGAATCTTGATCGATCCGAAGGCGGTGGGGGCATGGTGCCAAGTCCGACAGAGCAGAACGCTCTGAAAGATGAGAGGGAACGTGACAAGGCTTCTCTCCCGTGGAGAAGCCTTTTTTTTCCACGGAAGAGCCCTCCGGTTCTCCTCTCCTGTGAGTGTTAAAGATGCCTATCAGAGCCGCCATTCGTAGGGGCGAGCTTCGCGTTCGCCCTGGTCCTGGGCGATCACAAGGATCGCCCCTACCTATCAAGAGAGGTGTCCCAAACCGTTGAACACCGTCGAGTGGGCCGATGGCAAGGTCAGACTAATCGATCAGACCGCTCTGCCCTTGGAGCAGCAGTGGGTGGAGTGCACTACCTACGAGGAAGTCGCCGAGGCGATTCGCAGCATGAAGGTGCGAGGTGCTCCGGCCATCGGGGTGACCGCCGCTTACGGGATGGCTCTCGGTGCGGCCGCCTTCCGGGGTTCGGACGTCCAGCGGTTCACCCATCACCTGGAGCAGGTTGCCGAGCGACTGAGGTCCACACGCCCCACGGCGGTTAACCTCTCCTGGGCACTCGAGAGGATGCTGGCCCTGGGGCGAGAAGCCTCCGACAAGGGGATCGCGGCCACCCAGGCGGATCTTCTCGCCGCGGCCCTGCGCATGGCCGATGAGGACGTGGCGGCCAACCGACGCATGGGCGCCTTCGGGGCCAAACTTCTTCCCCAGGAGGGAACGGTCCTCACCCACTGCAACGCCGGAGCCCTGGCAACGGTGGCCTATGGGACTGCCCTGGGGGTGATCCGAGCCGCCGTCGAAAGGGGTAAGCGGATCCGAGTCTTTGCCGATGAGACCAGGCCATTCCTCCAGGGGGCCCGTTTGACCGCCTGGGAATTGGTCTCCGATGGGATACCGGTAACCCTGATCACCGACAACATGGCCGGCCATTTCATGCAGAGGGGGAAGATCGACGCCGTGGTGGTGGGAGCCGACCGCATAGCCGCCAACGGCGATGTCGCCAACAAGATCGGCACCTATTCGGTTGCCGTTCTAGCGAAGGAGAACGAGATACCCTTCTACGTGGCGGCACCCACCTCCACCGTGGACCTTTCCGTGGCCGAGGGTCAGCAGATCGTGATCGAAGAGAGGGATCCTCGAGAATTGCTCTACATTGCCGGCCGAAGGATCGCCCCGGAGGGGGTGGAAGTAGCCAATCCGGCCTTCGACGTGACGCCGCATCGCTACGTTACCGCCATCATCACGGAGAACGGCATAGCGCGGGAACCGTACGGTGGAGCGCTGCGACGACTAGCGACGAACTCGTAGAAACCGGCTCCTGCCGGCGACAGGGCTGTATGTCTTGGAAGCAGCCCTCACCTTTACCCTCTCCACAAGGGAGAGGGAGGAAGCGAGCCTTGGAGGACAAGAGCATGGAGCAACCCGTGGCGGAGATTGGCGTCTTCGGAGGGTCTGGCTTCTACCAACTGCTGGAGAACGTCGAGGAGAGGGCCATCAACACCCCCTACGGCGCACCCAGCGACAAGATAGCCCTGGGCGAAGTTGGCGGGCGGAAGGTCGCTTTCCTGCCCCGCCACGGGCACGGACACAAGCACCCGGCCCACGCCATCAACTATCGAGCGAACCTGTGGGCAATGAAGTCGTTGGGGGTCAGCCGCATCATCGCCCCCACGGCCGTGGGCAGCCTGCAGCCCCACATCAAACCAGGCGATTTCGTGATTTGCGACCAGTTCGTGGATCGCACGTCCGGCCGGAAGGACACCTTCTACGACGGGCCGGTCTCCATCCACATCAGCACCGCGGATCCATTCTGCCCCGAGATGCGGGATCTGGCGATCGAGACCGGCCAAGAGCTGGGGATCACCATCCATCCAAAGGGCACGGCCGTCATAATTCAGGGTCCCCGCTTCAGCACCCGAGCGGAGAGCAGGTGGTTCAGCGGAATGGGCTGGGAAGTGATCAACATGACCCAGTACCCGGAGGTCGCGCTGGCTCGGGAGCTGGAGATGTGCTACCTCAACATCTCCCTGATCACCGACTACGACGTGGGACTCGAGGGCGCGGGGATCGAGCCGGTAACCGCGGAAGAGGTGGTGAGGGTCTTTGGGGATAACAATCGCAGGGTCAGGGATCTGATCTTCAAGCTGATCCCGATAATCCCGACCGAGCGGGAGAAGTGCAGCTGCGGGACGGCCCTCCAATCGGCGGTGATATCGTGAGCCTTTTGGTGGCGGGCACCGTTGCCCTGGACACAGTGGAAACCCCATTCGGCAGGGTAGAAGAGGCCCTGGGCGGGACCGCGGCCTACTTCGCCTTCGCCGCGCGCCATTACACTCAGGTGAAGATCGTCGCCGTGGTCGGGCAGGATTTCCCCGACCGATACGAGCAGCTGTTCAAGAGCCACCGCATCGATGTGGCCGGACTTCAAACCCTGCCAGGGAAGACCTTCCGGTGGGCCGGCCACTACAACTTCGACCTGAACACCGCCCACACCCTGGACACGCAGCTGAACGTCCTCACGGACTTTCGTCCGTCCCTGCCCGCCGGCTATCGGGCCACCGATCTGCTCTTCCTGGGCAACATCGATCCGGTTCTCCAGCAGGAGGTGCTGACCCAGGTCACCGCGCCTCGTCTGACCGTTCTCGACTCGATGAACTACTGGATCGAGCGAAAGAAGGAGGAGCTCACCCGGGTCATCCGGCAGGTTGACATCGTGCTCCTGAACGAGGCGGAGGTGCGCCAGTACGCCCAGAGCTACAACCTGCTGGCGGCAGCCCGCGGCATCCTGGCCCTGGGGCCAAGGGCCATCATAATCAAGAAGGGCGAGTATGGGGCGCTGATGATCTCGGCCGAAGGGGAGATCTTCATCGCTCCGGCTTACCCTTTGGAGAGTGTGAAGGATCCGACAGGGGCCGGTGACTCCTTTGCCGGAGGTTTCCTCGGCTATCTAGCCAGCACGGGAGACTACAGCGCATCCGGGATCCGGAAGGCACTGATCCACGGCAGCGTCATAGCATCCTTCACCGTGGAGGATTTCAGCGTCAACCGCCTGGTCTCTGCTACCAGGGAGGAGATAGAGGAGAGGTACCAGCAGTTCCAGCGACTCACCTTCTTCGAGCACAGCTGCAGGTACGCCGACGAATGCCAGAGACTGGAATTCAGCTGGACAGCTTAGTGGTGCGTCCGCCAAGTTTGCTGCACCTTTACCCGCCGCTAAAGCAGCGGGCTGAGAAAACGAAGCCCGCTGAAGCGGGCTGGGACCGCCGGCGGAACGAGACGGCTTGGTCTCAGCCCAGTTTACTGGGCTTGGTCTT
>DAHXJB010000407.1:0-7687 GCA_027372455.1 Chloroflexota bacterium
GGGCGAGGATGGATCCACCTGCTATCCCCTGCGGTTGGACGAGGAGGGCGACTTCATCGACGAGTGGCCCGAGGGCTTCTTCGAGGAGGGATTCCGAGAGATGTTCCCAGAGCCAGATAGAAAGGAGCCATCGGACAACAACTGAGCCGAGGGCTTCTTCGAGGAGGGTTTCAAGGAGATGCTTGCGTAACTATGTTGTTCAGGGCGGTGCATATGCCGCGTCTCTACAGTGAGCTACCGGATGATCTCGGTGTGGCTTCGCGCCACTGCGCTCAGGTGCTGAGCCTGCTTCAGGACACCGAGGCCAACTGTGTGTTGCTGGTTGACGATGGCAACGTGATGACGAGCGAAATCTCCAGGGCGGTGCATCGTTGGCCCCCAAAGTACCGGGGGCGCGCAAAGGAAATGCTGGAAAAGCTGCGCAAGTCGCAGCGTTTCGTGCGCGTCAGGGACGACGGCGAAGTCGATGTAGCCTGCGGTTCCGGAGACTGTGGTCACACCGTCGCGGTCTGCCGCCGTGAGGTTCCGCAGATTCTCCTGGGACCTGCTGCCTGTGAGGAATGTGCTTCGTTGGCAGCTTGTGAAGTGGCGTTCACCAGCATAAACGACTACCCGATATCGCCCTTCTCCAGGCTGCGAAAGGACTCGGAATCGTTGATACTCGCCGACTCCCAGTGGGACAAGAGCGGGTTCCAGCAGAAAGTCTGGGATCCCCTGTTCCGGTATGCCAAGCACGTGAAACTGGTCGATCGCTATGCCGGCAGGCACCTTCAGAAGGAGGGCGGCGGGTACCGCTTGTCTGTGAACGCGAATTATGCCCGGTCGATAGAATGGATATTCGGACGCTTCGCCGCCCTGTCGGCTGGTCGGCCAGTCCGCTCATTCGAGATAGCCTGCGGTCTGGAGTCAGACAGGCTGTCGGATAGCGAAATGCTGGGCGCCACCCAAGTTCTTCGAGGGTTCGTGAGGGGCCTATCGGAAAGGTACGGCTTGGAGATGACTGTACATGTGAAGGTGGAGTCCCACGGTGCTGAGATTCGGCATGCCCGGTTCATAATCACAGATCAGATGGCGATGGCCGTGGATCGGGGATTTGACCTGCTGAAGGCCAACGATACCATCCGGGACGTGCATATTAGCCTCATTTACAACCCCGGAGAGATGGAGAGGCAACTTCGCGACCTGCCCGATGTGCCAGAGGTCGCAGGCTCGCCGGAATAGGGAATAGCGGGTCGCTCAGCTCAGAACGTTCGGCCGCTTCTCTACGCCGCTGTCCGACTCTTTCCCCTTTGGATCACCCGCCAACCCTCTGATTCCAGAGAACGCTGGGCTTCGGCAGTCTCCTCGGTCAATTGGGCAGGCGTCTTCCGCCCTTCTTGCTCTGTCATACGGGCTCGCACCTCGTGCAGGCCGGCCAGGTTATCGTCTACCGTTCCGTCCGGGGACGTGAACTCGCGGACGATCTTCTCTCGGACCTCCACTCCCCACATCTGGCTAAAGTAGGACACGGCTTCCTCCCAACGAGTCAAAATTCCAGGGGCGAGCGTATGTCGATGGGCCGATAGCCGAGATCGAGATTCACCGAGTTGACCCTCTGGATCGTTCTCACCTTGACCATGTGACGGAAGTTCCAACTCACCACCAGGTCTGCCCCTGCGATGGTACCGGCTGCTACGTGCAGCGCGTCGGCGCTCGCTGTGGGTACAAACACTCCCGATTGCAGGTATCTGCCAGCCAGACCCCGTATCTCGTCGTCGATTGGTACCACCGTGAACTGCTTCAGAAGATCCTCGATCGCTTGTCTTCGCACCTGATCCGGGGTATGGCGGACCTCACGAACGACGAGATCCGAAATCAGCACATCACGGTTGCCGAGATTGACCCAGAACCCCCGAGTGGCCAGCATCCTTGGCAGGTCTCGTTCATCGAAGTAGGCGCTAGCGACCGAGGTGTCCAAGTAGATGACGAGCCCGGGCATCGATCTCTTCCTGTTCCCCAATCATCACGTACAGAACATCTTCATCAATAGTATAGCACCGCGCAACGCTGATCTGGTTTCTCGAGCCAGAGCTGGCCGCCACGCTCGCTCGCGTCACGTTGCCGTTCTCCTACGGCGCCGGGGGGAGGTCCTTGGCCCGGAACAGCATCTCTCCGGCGTGAAGCAGCAGCAGGATGCCCTCCTTCTCGCGACCTGCCCACGCCTTGGGATCGATGTCCCGGTAATCCGCATACCCAAGATTGATCTGCCGGCAGCGCTCCTCCGGGATCCGTGTCGCCAGCGTGACCGCGATGCGAGGCGTCTCGATGCCGGTAACCGGGTCGTAGCTCCCGGCCCCCTTCACGTGGGTGCTGTGCGCCTTGATGCTGCCCGGGATATCGCGGAAGCGATCGGGCTGCTTGGTGAAGTACTCCAGCACGTGGTAGCCCACCCGGTCGATCAATTTACCGTGGGTGTAGGACACCTCGGTGATGTGCGGCGCATAGATGATCACCTCGCCACCGTCGGCGATGGCAGGCTCGGTCTTGTACATCGCCTTGGCGGCCGTCCAGAGGTCGTCGTACATCTCCGAGGGCATGGAGAGCACCTTCTTGAAAGCATGGGGGACGGCCACCACGTTGAGCTGTCCCGACAGGTCGGCCGCGGCGCTCCATGACTCCTCCAGAGAGCCCACGTACACGCCGTGGAGGGCGCTACCCTGCACCACGAGGGAGATGCACAGGATGGACTGGGGCACGAACTGGGCGGCACGATGCATCACCTTGCGCACCGCCGTGTCCTTGAAGCCGATGGTCTTCATGTTACCCACCATGGCACCTAGCCAGTGGGTATTGTTGATGATCTCGGGTCCCGCGACCCCGGGGAAGAGGTACTTGGCCCCGCCGGAGAAGCCCGCCACCTCGTGGGGGAAGACGGGACCGCAGATCATCAACTGGTCGTAGTCGAAGATCATCCGGTTCAGCCTGACCGGCGTCTCCTCAGCTGAAATCCCCCCGGTGATGCGGGACATCTCAGCGCTGGAGATCATACCCACCGCCTCGAGCGTCTCCGGGAGGTCCCAGCGGTGGTTGAAGACCTCGACCTTTGGATACTGTTTCGCGCGCTCCTCGGCGGAAACGCCGACCAGCCGCGCTATCGCCTCCTCGGACATGGGTGGATGGGTGCCGAGGGCCACCAGGTAGTCCAGTTTCGCCACCCTCTCGCCGATCAGGTCGTACAGTTCGTAGAAGATCAGGGGGATGGGGGCGCTGCGAGTCCCGTCGGGTATGATAACCAGCACTCGCTTGCCATCCAGCTGCAGCGGGCCGAGAGCCTCAGCCAGGGTTTGCCGCACATCCTCCGACGTGAGGGTATTCTCCGTGGATCCCCGACCTGTCACCATAACGACCACCCCCAAGGTTGGATTTCAGCCCGGCCGAGGACGGCCTGCGCACTCAACCATAGCACGCCCGCCGAGGGGTGTCCACAGGAGCACCGGTATCACTCAGCCCCGTTGTGGCTCGCCCTCGGGAACGAGGAGAAGGTCCTGTGGCTCGGCATTGGCCAGGACGGGGTCTCCGGGGGTGAGGGTCAGCCTCTCCTGCTCTCGGCGCGTCAGCAGGGCGGTGATCGGCCCGCTACCGGCCAGCTCGACACGGAAGAGGGGGCCCAATGGGACTACGCTCTCGACAACCGCCGGCAGGCCGCCCCTGGAAACCGGGTCCAAGCCGTCACGTCGCTCCAGGCGGATGTCCTCGGGGCGCAGGGCCAACCACGCTCGGTCGGAATCGATCCCGTCGGCGCCGGTCGCTTCCAGCCAGCCGCCCCCCCATCGCACCACCACCCTTCCCCGGCCGATGGGCTGCAGCTGCTCGGGTTGCAACAGCTGCATGCCGAGGAAACGGGCCACCCAAGCATCCACCGGATGGGCAAACACCTCCCGCGGCGCTCCCACCTGGCGGATCCGGCCGCCCTCCACGATGGCAACCAGGTCGGCGAGCATCAGCGCCTCCGTACGGTCGTGGGTGACGTAGAGGCTGGTCGCCTTGAGGGAGCGCAACAGTCGGCGCAACTCCTCCCTAAGCTGCTCCCGAGTGAGCGCATCCAGGGCGGAGAGGGGCTCGTCGAACAGAAAGAGGCGGGGCTCAATCGCCAGAGCGCGCGCCAGCGCTACCCGCTGCTTCTCGCCGCCACTGAGCGTGCCCGGCCGGCGCCCCAGCAGGTGGCGAGCACCGACCAACTCCAGGGTTTCCATCACCCGGCGGCTGAGGCTCCGCTTATCCCTCACTCCGAAGGCAACGTTCTCCTCCACCGTCATGTGGGGAAAAAGGGCGTAATCCTGAAACATGAAGCCGAGACCCCGCCGCTCGGGCGGAAGCTCGGTGACGTCCACTCCATCCAGCAGGATGCGACCGGCGTCGGTCCGATGGAAGCCGGCTATGGTCTCCAATAGAACCGATTTCCCGGCCCCGCTGGGGCCCAGCAGGACGAGGGTCTGTCCGCTCTCCAGAGCGAGGTTAACCCCATCAAGGTGAAACTGGCGAAAGGATACCGATAGACCCTGAACGGATAGATAGCTCATGGACGGCTCACCCTCCCCCCACCCCCGGCCAGGGAGCGCATCACCAGGAAGGTCGAGAGGCTAACCATGAGCAACAGCACCGCCATGGCCGAGGATTCCCGCAACCCGCTCTGTAGATAGAGATCGTAGATCTTCACCGGTGCGGTCATCGGGAAGTAGGCCAGCACCATCACCGCCCCGATCTCGCTGATCGATCGGGCGTAGGTTAGCACTACACCGGTCCAAATCGCCTGTCGGGCGAGCGGGAGGTTCACCCGCCAGAGCACCTCGAGCGGCGTTGCCCCCAGGGTGCGGGCCACCTTCTCCAACCGGGGATCCACGGCCTCGAAGCCGAGCCGGGCTGAGTTGACCATGAACGGGACGCTGACGAACAGCATAGCTGCCACTATTCCGGGCTCGGAGCCCCAGAACTCGATCCCCAACGGCGCCGTGGCCGCACCCACCAGACCGCGCCGGCCGAACACGAATAGCAGGGCTATACCGGCCACCGTGTGTGGAACCGCCAGCGGAAGGTCGATCAACGCCTCGACCAACCGCGCCATCCGACCGTTGCCCCTGGACAGGAGAAATGCGAGTGGGGTGCCGAGCAGCGCCGCGACGACGGCGGTGATTGCCGCCGATTGCACGCTCAGCCAGAGGGCCGAGCGTGCATCGGGCATGGCGGCGACGGTTCCGAGGGAATCCAGCGACTGGGCCGCCGTCATCTGGAGCATCGGCAGCAGCACGAAAGCCAGCAGCAGCCCGCTGGGAAACCAGAGGAGCGGAAACAGTGCCCGGCCGAGGGTTCCCCGGGCCCTGCCTGCCTCTCCAGCGGCTACGATCCCGCCGGCCACGGCTTGACTACTTTCTGCAGCGGTGCAGGCATGTTATCCATCCCGTTGGCAATGGGCGGATTGACCACGACGAAGCCCTTCTGCTGCATCGTCTTCTGACCCTGCTCGCTCAGGATAAACTGGACCAGCTTCTCGGCCTGCTGAGGATGGGGCGCGTCCGATGGTATCGTCAAGGCATAGATGATCGGTCCGGCCTTCAGGTCGCCGTTCTTCGTGTGCACGGTGACCTTGGCATACTGTGCCGCCTGCGCGGCGTCGCTCAGATCGATCTGTGGCGGCAGCTTCAGATACTTGAAATTGTGCTGAATGGCGTCGGAGCGGTAGATGGCCAGGTAATCGATCTGACCCGACTCCAGCGCGCCGATCAGCTCGGTCTCGGTGTCTCGGATGTTCTTCTCGGGGGCATTCTTCAGTATGGCCGCGGCCAATCCGGGCTGCTTGTAGTAGCTCTCCGCGAGCTGTAGCATCTGGAGGGTCTGGTAGCCCGACGGATCGGTGTCGGGATTGGAGCGACCGATCTGCACACCCGGCTCGGCCAGCACCTTGTACCAGTTATCCGGGGTGATCTCCGATGCTCCCTTGCTCTTGTCGGTGTACACGAAGGTGATGGCGTTGGCCACAAAGCCGGCGTACCAGCTGGCATCGGCCTTCTGGCTCCCATGCGCGTAGAGCTGCTGCGGGATCACGTTGTAGTCGGCTACGGCCAGCACGTCGGCTGGTTGGTGCAACTCGGTGATCTGCTTGGCCATCTTCACGCTACCACCGAACTGCGCCTGCACCTTGAGGCCGGGATTGGCTTTCTCGAAATCGGCGTTCACCTGCTTGAAAGGCAGAGCCAAAGTGCCCGCGCCGTACTCGACCAGGGTGGTCTGCGAGCCCGCGGCGGACGCGGGGGCGGAGGTGGGCGCTGGGGCCGCCGGGGCGGTGGTGGCCTTAGGCGCGGGGCTGGCCGAGGGGGCGCAACCAGCCAAGATGAGCAGCATGAGGGCGGCGATCGCGCCCGCTACCGGGAGGGAGTGGATTGAAAGGCCGGTGATCTGTCTTCGCAAGATGTTGCTCCTTCCTGAAAAGCGTACTTCTTCGACTGCTCCGGGTTTCGGGTCTCGGGAGCATGCCGTTAGCGAGGGAAAGTGTTGTACCACTTGTACCAGAACAAAGCGAATGTAGCACCAAGGCGCGAGGCTGTCAACGACGGCGGCCCGCGCCGATACGCATGAATGCTAGGCAATGGAGGTCGCCGGGAGGAAAGCCGATTGAATCCAGGGGTTGGTATCATCATAGTGGTGATGGCCGTTCTCAATCGCGAACGGTTCTTGCGGAGGGTTAGAGATTGCTGCCGCGGTCCCGCTCCGACATAGATGGGGACAGGCGGGGACCGTGCCCGAGCGTCCGCTCTCCGAGCGGATCGAGAGAGGCCAATCGCGAAGGCAACAAGCTCAGGTGGAGGTGCAGTGTGGCTCGAGTAATCCTGGTGCGCCACGGGCAGACAGAGTGGAACAAGATCGAACGGTTCAGAGGGCTGATCGACATCGATCTGAACGAGACTGGAGTGTGGCAGGCCGAGCGTCTCGGCGAGACCATCTCGGCACGCTATCAGATCTCCGCCATATACAGCAGCCCCCTCCTCCGAACCATGCGCACGGCCGAGGCGATCGGCAGGGCATCGGGCGTGGCGGTGCAGCGCTACCCGGCCCTGGTGGACTTCAGCTACGGGGTGTGGGAGGGGAAAACCCCCGAGGAGGTTGAGGCGGCTTTCCCGGACCTCTACCATTTGTGGCTGACCCAGCCGCAGCGAGTGAAGATCCCCGACGGTGAGACCCTTCGCAACCTCCGGCTCCGGGTCTCCAACGCCCTCCTGGCGATCGCCAGGGACCATCCCGAGGGTACCGTGGTGCTGGTATCCCACAGGGCCGTGTGCAAGGTTCTGGCCTGCTACCTCCTGGGGCTGCCCAACTCCCAGTTGTGGCGGCTGGAGCTGGACAACGCCTCGTACAGCGTCTTCGAGGAGTGGGATGTGGGGTGGGTGACCCTCCTGCTGAATGAGACCTGCCACCTGTGGATGGGGTCGAGTTCTGAGTCCTGAGTACTCCCTCTCCCGTTGGGAGAGGGTCGGGGTGAGGGCTGACCGATTGGTACCGTAGCCTCAGCCCTTACCCTGCCTCCCTACCTGCCCTCGTAGATCTCGAGGGCCTTCTGGATGAACTCGCCCTCCGGGCCACTTCGTTCGAACTGCCCCTGGTAGGGCATTTGCGGATCGGCCCAGACTCGGGAGAGCCCCTTGGCGATCTCAGGATC
>DAHXJB010000438.1:0-6488 GCA_027372455.1 Chloroflexota bacterium
CCACTCGGTCCGCCTCCGACCAGTCGAAGATCCCCTTGCCGGCCCCCTCGATCAGCCGCCACTGGAAGAGGGTCTTCTGCCACCCGAACTTGGCATCTGTCAACTTCTGGAGGTCGCGCTGGGTGGTGTCGGGGTGCCCCCACAGGAAGGTGTTCATGCCGTATTCCGGGCTCTTGGCGCGGTAGAGACCGATGAACGCGGGCGGCCGTGGGACCGGTGTTGGCATAGGCGCCACGGTAGGAGATGGATTCGTCGGGACACCAATGGCCGCCTGCCTTCCCGGGATCAACACGACTGGCGCCGGAGGGGCGGCCTCGGGCACGATCGCATCCGCGGGCCAAAGGCCCGCCTCCTTGGCGAGGTCGCCGCCGTTGGCGACCGTCACGTCGCCCGCTTTGGCCCAGGGCACGTCCTGCTTCCAGTACTGGAAGGTAGCCCGCTGCGCCCGGATCACGAAGGAGTTCCCCTCGTCCGCGTAGGACACAGGGAGTCCGAAGTGGTCGATAGGGGATGAGTCGGCGAAGTAGGCCTTCTTGATAGCAGCGTTCTGATCCAGGAAGGCCTGATGGCGAGCCACAACCTGATCCCAGCTCAGACCGTTGTCGGGAGAGGTGTCGAAGGGCATGGGAGTCTGGCGGTAGGCAAGCAGCCAGTCGTCCTTGCCTTTGTCGTGCAGGGCATCGAAGGTGTTCAGGAACAAGACCTGTTTCGAGTCGGGCCGCCACTGGAAAACCACCTTCTGCATTGCCTGGGTGACGAACCCATCGTAATTGAAGCGTCTTGAGACCGGATAGCCCAGGACGTTCGGGCCTCCCAGCTGCTGGAAGACGTCCCAGAATGGGATGCTGTTTTCGTTCGTGATGGAATAGCCGGTCTGAGTGTTGCCAAGCGGCTGGCCGTTCGTCTGGGTGAAGAAGTGACCTCCGGGGATGTCGTAGTCGAGTACGCCGGGTGCAGCCCCCGCTGGAGCGGCCATCGCCAGGATGGCAAGGGCGGAAGCGAGGGCAAGGAGCAACCGCAACTTTCTCAAGGTCTCCTCCTACAGCTTCGGAAGTTTGGGGATGTGAGATGCCCAAGAGGTCGAGCCGTCACCTGCGAATGCGCGGAGAGACTGCTACACAAAGACGGTCTTCCCGGGTTAGGCCGGGAACGAGCCCATTATAGGTAGCGAAGCAGCTACTGACAAGCAGTTGAAGCCCTGGAACGCGATATTCGTGCGTTTCCGCACGCGCCGCCCCCTTTACAAAACGCTCTGCAACGCATATAATATAGTTGCTGTAACAGACTGAGGGACCACCTGGCTCCCTCAGTCTTTACTAATTCCCAGACCATTAGGCGATCCTCTGTCCCTGCACATCAGTGGACGCTAACAGGAGACTTGAGGTGGAGAAGACTGTTTACCTCACGCAGGAAGGCTTGGCCAAGCTTGACGAGGAGCTAACCCACCTTCGCACAGTCCGCAGACATGAGGTAGCTGAACGGATCCGTAAAGCCAAAGAGTTTACCAACACGGTGGACAACGCCGAGTACGACGATGCCAAGAACGAGCAGTCCTTCGTGGAGGGCCGGATCCAGGCTCTCGAACGGATGCTGGCCAACGCGGTCGTGATTGATGAGAAGGCCGCGCCCACGGACTACGTGCGGCTTGGCTCTCATGTAACCGTGACCGACTCCGATGGAGTGGAAGAGATCTATGCCATCGTGGGGTCAGCGGAGGCCGATCCGCTGCAGGGGAGGATCTCAAACGAATCCCCCATTGGGCGGGCGTTGCTGGGCCACAGGGTGGGAGAAACCATTTCGGTCATGGCTCCCGGTGGCAGTTTCGATCTCGTAATCAAGGCTGTCTCGTAGGGGTGATCCCGGTGGTTGCGCGCGGCGCATGCATGACTTGCCGTTGCCCGCGTGCGGGCGAGACGCCATAATCTGGTGAGTCTCCGGAAAGGATGGCTGGACCATCCTTTCTTCATGAGAAGTGCGGATTGGAAGGTAGCTGGCTTGGACGAATTGTACGACCCCCTCGTCGAACAGCGAATAAAGAAGCTGAAGGAACTTCGCGCGTCGGGCATCAACCCGTATCCTTACTGCTACGATCGCACCCACGTCGCGTCGGATCTAGTCGAGGGCTTCGAGCTGCTGGAGGGCACCGAGGTCCGAATAGCGGGCCGGCTGGTGAGTTCGCGGATCATGGGGAAGGCGAGCTTCGCCCACCTGCTGGACCAATCCGGTCGGATTCAGATATACGTGAAGCGGGATCTGGTGGGTGACGACCAGTATTCACTCTTCAAGTCGCTGGATACGGGGGACTTCCTGGGAGTGACAGGTAAGCCATTCCGGACAAGGACGGGAGAGATCACCGTTGAAGTCGATGAGGTCGTTCTGCTGGCCAAGGCGCTACGTGGACTCCCGGAGAAATGGCACGGCCTGACAGACGTCGAGAAGCGATACCGCCAGCGGTACCTGGATCTGATCTCCAGCGAGGAAGTGCGGCGGGTGTTCCGGGTGCGCAGCCGGATGATCGACGCGATTCGACGGTATCTCGTGGAGCGCGACTTTCTGGAGGTGGAGACCCCCGTTCTCCAGCCGATCCATGGTGGCGCCGCTGCCAGGCCGTTCATGACCCATCACCACGCCCTGGATCGAGACCTCTACTTGAGGATTGCCCTGGAGCTTTACCTGAAGCGATGCGTCATCGGAGGCTTCGAAAGGGTCTTCGAGATCGGTCGCAACTTCCGCAACGAAGGGATCTCCACCAGGCACAATCCCGAGTTCACCATGATGGAGCTGTACCAGGCCTACGCCGATTATGGGAACATCATGGATCTCGTGGAGCAGATGCTCTCCTGTGTGGCGGAACAGGTACTGGGTACGCACAAGATCGAGTTCGGTGGGAACAGCATCGATCTGCGGCCCCCGTGGCCCAGGGTAAAGATGCGGGACGCGGTCCGGATTGAGAGCGGCATCGACTACGAGGATTACCCCACGGCGGAGACACTTCTCGACGCCATGCGGGGGATCGGGATGCGTCCCGACCCGGGCAGCTCTCGCGCGAAGCTGATCGACATCCTTTTGAGCACCTATGTGGAGCCCAAGCTGATCCAGCCCTCCTTCCTGGTGGATTATCCGATCGAGATGTCACCGCTCGCAAAGCGGAAGAGGGACGACCCGACGGTCGTGGAGCGGTTCGAGGCGTTCGTGGGGGGCATAGAGATTGCGAATGCCTTCAGTGAGCTTAATGATCCCCTGGAGCAGCGAGAGCGCTTCGTCCAGCAGTTGGCCGAGCGGGCAGCGGGCGATGAGGAGGCTCAGCCCATGGACGACGATTTCCTTCTGGCCCTCGAACACGGCATGCCGCCTACGGGCGGGCTGGGAGTAGGGATCGACCGCCTAGTGATGCTGTTCACCGGGAACGCTTCCATTCGAGAAGTGATACTCTTCCCGCAACTGAGGACCAGGGAATAGGGTCTCCTATGCAGCACCCTCTATACGTTGCCTTCGTCTGGCACATGCATCAGCCGTACTATCTGGACGAGGACAGCGGGGAGTATCTTCTTCCCTGGGTCAGGCTCCACGCCACGAAGGACTACCTCCACATGGCGGAGGTGTTGGAGGAATACCCCTCGGTCCACGCCACCTTCAACTTCGTTCCCTCCTTGCTGGAGCAGTTGCAGGGCTACGTCGACGGATCGGTCCTCGACAGGGCCTGGAAGGTGAGTTTGCAGGAACGGCTCTCCCAGGAGGAGAAGCGGTTCGTCGACACTCTCTTCTACAGCGTCAACAGGGACAACTTCATCCGATCATACCCGCGCTACTGGCAGCTGCTGCGATTGAAGGAGGAGGCCGGGGGTGACCTGGACCTTCTGGGCGAAACCTACTGGCGCGACCTGATCGCCTGGTTCAATCTGGCGTGGATCGACCCCACCTGGATCCAGCGAGACCCAGAGCTGAGGGCGCTGGTGGCTAAGGGTTCCCACTTCTCCCTGGAGGATGTGGGAACCATTCTTAACAGGCAACGGGATCTGATCTCTGTTACCCTTACCAGCTACCGGCGGCTGCAGCGCCGTGGTCAGGTGGAGCTGACCGCCTCCCCCTACTACCACCCTATCCTGCCCCTGCTGATAGACAGCAACTGCGCTCAGGAGCCGAGCCCCTGGCTCAGGCTGCCTGACGAGCGATTCCAGCGGCGAGAGGATGCCCTCGCGCAGTTGAGGCAGGCCGTGGAGTACCACGAGGCGATCTTCGAGCGTCCTCCGGCGGGCCTGTGGCCCTCCGAGGGCTCGGTGAGCCAGTCGCTGATCGAGCTGCTGAAGGAGTTGCCGGAGATTCGGTGGCTGGCGGCCGACGAGGCAATCCTCTCGCGGTCCCTGGCCAAGGGGATCGAAAGGAACGGGTGGGGATATCTCTCGGACCCGCGATTCCTCTATCAGCCCTACTGGGTCCGAGCGGGGGAGCACCGTGTGGCCATGGTGTTCCGCGATCACTACCTCTCGGACCGCATAGGCTTCATGTACCAGGGGATGGGGGGACGGCAGGCGGCCGAGGATCTGATGTTTCGCTTCATCGCGATCCATGAGATGGTGAAAGACGACACCGTACCCTATCTCGTCCCGATCATACTGGACGGCGAAAACTGCTGGGAGTACTACGAGCGAAACGGCGAGACCTTCCTCCGATCGCTGTATGAAATGCTCTCGATGGAGAGCAGGGTTCGGGCCGTGACTGTGTCCGACTATCTGAACCAGTTCCCACCTCGGCAGGAGATCTCCGCCCTGGCCACCGGCTCCTGGATCAACGGCAACCTGGAGACCTGGATCGGCGAGGACACCCAGAATCGCGGGTGGGAGTACCTGACTCGGACTCGTCGCGCGTTGTCCGATGCCATCGCGAGCGGCTCGGTGCCGGAGGAGTTGCTCGAGAAGGCCAGACGTAGCATGATGGCCGCCGAGGGGAGCGATTGGTTCTGGTGGTACTATAGCCACAACATCTCCGACCAGGACGAGGTGTTCGATCGGTTGTTCCGACACTTCCTGGGCGGCGTGTACAGGGCACTGGGGGACACCGAACCGGGGTGGATCTCTATCCCAATCATAAGCCAGATCCCCAAGCTCACAAGTCGCAGCCCAAGTGGCTACGTGCACCCGCCGCTACAACTGGAAGAGTCGCAGCCGGACGCATGGGCGCAAGCCGGATACGTGGAGCCGAAGGGCTCCACCGGGGCAATGCAGCAGGGCAGCGGTTTGCTGAAACGGCTATACTTTGGGTACGACGAACGCTCGCTCTTTGTCCGGCTTGAGTCCCACACCAGCCTGAAGGGCTACCTGGTGGAACTGTACGTGAGCCGAAGAGAGGGGAGTTCTCCCGACATATTGGAGAGTGGGGTTCGGCGCGCTGCCATGCTGCGGCCATCAACGGGGAGTGCCTCCAGGGAGATAAGCATCCGACCGGATGGACCATCAATAGAGTTGAGCCGATGGGAGGAGGGGAGCGGCTGGACCCGCATCCAGGGTCAACCGAAGGCAGTGGCCGACGACACCGTGGTGGAGGCCGCGGTGCCTATGGATGCCCTGGAGATCGAGCTTGGGATGCCGGTTGGACTGTCGATCGTTGTCTTCAAGGACAACCTGGTGGTGCAGCGGCTACCCGAAGAGGACGAGATCGTCCTGGAGCTATCTCGGGTGGGCGTTGCCTCGAACTAACTGCGAAGGTATCAGCAGAGGGAAGTAGGCTGCCGATGGCTCAACGAGAGGTGTGAGAATTGCTTAGCTTGCAGTTTGTTCGCGATCATCCCGACGTGGTGAAGGAGTCGCTGCGTAAGCGACATGAGACTGCCCCGGTGGACGAGATCCTGGAGCTGGATCTCCGGCGCCGGCAGCTGCTGCAGCAGCTCGAGTCGATGAGAGCCGAGCAGAACCGGGCCTCCGGCGAGATCTCGAAGGTCAAAGACAAGTCGGCCGTGGCCGACAGGATAGCTGAACTACGGCAACTCTCCCAGCGAATCAAGGAGCTCGAGCCGACGATCAAGGAGATCGACGAGCAGCTCGGGCAGTTGTTGCTGCTCATCCCCAACATACCCCACGAGTCGGTCCCGGAGGGAAAGGATGAGAACGAGAACGTTGTGGTGCGCAGCTGGGGAGAGCCCAGGGAGTTCGACTTCGAGCCTAGGCCGCACTGGGAGATCGGCGAGCGGCTGGGGATCATGGATTTCGAGCGGGCAGCGAAGATCTCCGGCGCGCGGTTCGGGATCTTGAAGGGGCTTGGTGCGCGCCTCGAACGGGCCATCATCTCCTTCATGCTCGATTTGCACACCATAGAGCATGGTTACACGGAGATATATCCCCCGTATCTGGTACGACGCGACTGCATGGTGGGCACGGGACAGCTACCCAAGTTTGAGGTGGATGCCTACCGGACCGAGCCCGACGATCTGTTTCTGGTTCCCACAGCCGAGGTGCCGGTGACCAACATGCACCGGGATGAGATCCTGGAGCCGG
>DAHXJB010000442.1:0-8636 GCA_027372455.1 Chloroflexota bacterium
TACCCGATCATCTCCATCGAGGATGGCCTCGCGGAAGATGATTGGCAGGGCTGGGCAACCCTCACCAAGGAGTTGGGGGATCGAGTGCAGATTGTGGGAGACGACCTGTTCGTCACCAACACCTCGCGGCTCAGGAGGGGCATCCAGGAGCGGAGCGCCAACTCCATACTGATCAAGCTGAACCAGATCGGCACCCTCACCGAAACCTTCCAGGCAATCCAGATGGCTCAGCGCGCGAGCTTCACCGCGGTGGTGTCCCATCGCTCTGGGGAGACCGAAGACACGACTATCGCCGACCTGTCGGTGGCCACCAACGCGGGACAAATCAAAACCGGCGCCCCCGCCCGAGGAGAGAGGATCGCGAAGTACAATCAACTCATGCGAATAGAGGAAGAGTTGGGAGACGAGGCGATCTACGCGGGCATGGAGGCCTTCTACAACATCAAGAGAAGCTAGTCCGAAACTTGCAGGGGTGACTGTTTAGTCGCCCCTGTAGTATACCTTGCAGCTAAGTAGTTGCAGCAGCCCCCGCCTCGTGACACGGGCGGGAACATCCCGCCTCTCCCCTTGGGAGAGGCCGCCCGAGCGCAGCGAGGGCGGGTGAGGGCGGGCGGGACACCACCGACCCAACAGCCCTCACCCTGACCCTCTCCCAAGGGGAGAGGGAAGAGTAAAGGAAAGGAGCATCCATGGCAGTCAAAATTGGGATCAATGGATTCGGCCGGATCGGACGACAGTCCATGAAAGCCATAATGGAGAGGCACCCAGATCAGTTAGAGGTGGTTGCGGTCAACGATCTCACGGATACCGCCACCAACGCTCACCTCCTGAAGTATGACTCCACCTACGGTCGCTTCCCGGGTGAGGTTGTCGCCGAGGAGAACGCCCTGGTGGTAAATGGTCACCGGGTGCGTGTGGTGGCTGAGCGGGATCCCGCCAAGATCCCCTGGGGGGAGATGGGGGTAGACATAGTCGTCGAGTCGACCGGTGTGTTCACAGATGCCACCAAGGCACGTGCTCACCTGGACGGCGGCGCCAAGAGGGTGATCATCAGTGCTCCCGCCAAGAATGAGGATGTCACCATAGTGCTTGGCGTCAACGAGGAGGTCTATGACCCCTCCAAGCACTTCATCATCTCGAACGCTTCATGCACCACCAACTGTCTGGCCCCGGTCGCCAAGGTACTCAACGATAGCTTCGGCATCGTCCGAGGCTTGATGACGACCATCCATTCCTACACCAACGACCAGCGGATCCTGGACCAACAGCACAAAGATCTGCGGCGGGCTCGTGCGGCCGCGGTCAACATGATCCCAACCTCCACGGGAGCCGCCAAGGCCGCGGCCCTGGTGATCCCCGAACTGAAGGGCAAGTTCCACGGGATCTCAATCCGGGTCCCAACCGCAACGGTGAGCATCATCGACCTGACGGTAGACGTTGGCAAAGCGACCACCGTGGAAGAGGTGAACAACGCCTTCAAGGCGGCGGCGCAGGGCAGAATGAAAGGCATCCTGGAGGTGACCGACGAGCCTCTGGTCTCATCGGATTTCCGGGGCAACCCGGCATCGTCCATCGTGGATGCCCTCTCCACCATGGTCATGGCCGGCACGATGATCAAAGTGTTCTCCTGGTACGACAACGAGTGGGGCTACTCCTGCCGGGTAGCCGACCTGGCAGCCTACATCGCCGGGAAGTAACAGTATGGACAAGAAAACCGTTCGCGACGTGGACGTAGCGGGAAAGACGGCGGTTGTCCGCGTGGACTTCAACGTGCCCCTGGATAAACAGGGGCACGTTACCGACGCCACCCGCATCGAAGCAGCCCTACCCACGATCCGGTACCTGCTGGAGCACAACGCCAAGGTAGTGTTGATGTCCCATCTGGGCAGGCCCGACGGCAAAGTGGTGGAGTCCATGCGCTTGGCCCCAGTGGCCCGAGAACTGGAGCGACTGCTCGGCCAACCGGTGAAGACTGCGCCCGACTCCGTAGGCCCCGAAGTGGAGCGAATGGTACGAGATCTCCAACCAGGCGAGCTGCTGTTGCTGGAGAATCTCCGCTTCCATCCAGAGGAGGAGGCCAACGACCCCGGTTTCGCCAAACAGCTGGCTGCCCTGGGTGATGTTTATGTCAATGACGCCTTCGGCACGGCTCACAGGGCCCATGCCTCGACTGAAGGAATAGCCCACTATCTGCCGGCTGTGGCCGGCTTCCTGATGCAGAAGGAGCTGGATGCCCTGGCAGGCATAGTGGAGAATCCCTTGCATCCGTTCGCCGCCATCATCGGCGGGGCCAAGGTCTCTACCAAGATCAAGGTGCTCCAGAATCTGCTTGGCAAGGTCGACACCCTGATCATCGGCGGCGGGATGGCCAACACCTTCCTCAAGGCGAAGGGATACGACGTCGGCAGTTCCCTCCTGGAACCGGACAAGGTTGACACAGCCTGGGACCTGATGAGGCAGGCACAGGACAGGGGCGTTGAGCTGGGGTTACCCATCGACGTGGTAGCGGCTCAGCGCTTCGATGCTGATGCTCCCACCAGGGTGGTAGAGGTCGACAAGGTGCCCGAGGGGTGGACGATCATGGATATCGGCCCCAGAACGGTAGAGGAGTTCAGAGCCCTGCTGTTGCCGGCCAAGACTATCTTCTGGAACGGCCCGATGGGGGTTTTCGAGATGCCCCGTTTCGCCGCTGGGACCAAGGCCATGGCCGACATACTGGCGAAATCGGAAGCTGTGACCGTGGTCGGCGGGGGCGACTCCGTCGCGGCAGTGGAACAGATGGGATACGCGGATCGTATGACACATATCTCCACCGGTGGTGGGGCCTCGCTGGAGCTAATCGAGGGCAAGACCCTGCCTGGGGTGGCAGCCTTGCTGGACAAAGCATGACACCAAAGATACAACCGATTGTCTTGATCGTAATGGATGGTTGGGGGTGCGCGCCGGACGGTCCGGGCAACGCGGTGTCCCGAGCCAACACGCCGGCGATTGACTCCATGTGGAAGAAGTATCCACACACCAAGCTGGAGGCCTCAGGCACTCGAGTTGGGCTGCCTGCCGGTCAGATGGGGAACTCGGAGGTAGGTCACCTGAATATGGGCGCGGGGCGAGTTGTGTATCAGGATCTCGTCCGGATCTCCTTGGCCATCCAGGACGGATCTTTCTTCCAGAACCCCGCCTTTCTGAAGGCGATTCAGCATACCAAGGACAGGGGATCGAAGCTGCATCTGCTCGGTCTCATGGGGCCCGGAGGGGTACACAGCCACGTGGATCACCTCTACGCCCTGCTCACCCTGGCAGCTCAGAACCATCTGCCCAGGGTGGAGGTGCACGCGATCATGGATGGCCGTGACACGCTGCCCACAAGCGGGTTGGGCTTCGTCCAGGCGGTGGACGAACGTATGAAGGCCCTGGGTACCGGCAGGATCGCCACGGTGGAGGGCCGATACTATGCCATGGATCGAGACCGGAGGTGGGATCGCATAGAGAAAGCCTACCGGACCATAGTGTACGGTTAAGGCGAAAGCGGCCCCTCGGCAGAAGCGATCCTTCAGGCCTCGTACGATAAAGGGGTCACCGACGAGTTCGTTGTCCCGGCGGTTGTGGGATCGACGCCCAAGGAAAGGCAAGAGTCGTTGATCTCCGCCCACGACGCGCTGATCTTCTACAACTTCCGGACTGATCGCACCAGGGAGATGACTCGCGCCCTGGTGCTCGACGACATGCCCTTCTTCAATCGGGGCCAGAAGATCGAGGATCTTCTGGTGGTCACGATGACCGAGTACGAGGAGGGGCTGCCGGTCACGATTGCCTACCCAGCGGAAAACGTCACCGAAGGGCTGGCGCAGCTGCTGAGCGAGAACGGGATAAGGCAGTTCCACACCGCGGAGACGGAGAAGTACGCCCACGTTACCTTCTTCTTTAACGGAGGTCGAGAGGATCCATTCCCATTGGAGGATCGATTCCTGGTCCCATCGCCCAAGGTGGCCACTTACGATCTGCAACCGGAGATGAGCGCTGCACAGGTGTGCGATGTGGTGCTGAACATCCTGAAGCAGGGGGACCATCCGGTGATCATCGTCAACTTCGCCAACGGGGACATGGTGGGCCACACCGGCGTAATCCCCGCAGCCATCAAGGCGGTCGAGACGGTTGATCAGTGCATCGGAAAGATCGCGGAATCGGTCCTGGAGAAGGGTGGCGTGGCGCTGGTGACTGCGGATCATGGCAATGCAGAGGAGATGATAGATCCCGAGAGCGGAGGGCCATTCACCGCCCACACCACCGATCTGGTCCCGTTCATTCTGGTGGGTGACCAGACCATCGGTGCCGATTTGAGGGAAGGTGGCGCTCTCTCCGATATCGCCCCAACTATCCTGGAGCTGCTGGGCATTCCGCAGCCCAAGGTGATGACGGGCAAGAGCCTGATCGAGAAATAGCCCCTTTTCCGCTCTCCCTCTCCCTCTGGGAGAGGGTCGGGGTGAGGGTATGGAGGTAACATTTTGTCACGCATTCCCATAATCGCCGGCAACTGGAAGATGAACACCACCCTGGCCGAAGCGGTGTTGCTGCTGGATACCATGCGGCCTCAGCTGGAGGGGATCCAGGGGGTGGAAAAGGTGGTGTGTCCGCCGTTCATCTCCCTGGCGGCAGCGCGCGATCGTCTGCAGGACAGCGGCATTCTGGTGGGCGCCCAAGACATGTATTTCCAGGAAAAGGGCGCTTTCACCGGTGAAGTCAGTCCCCTGATGCTTCGAGGATTGGTGGATTACGTGATCCTCGGCCATAGCGAGCGTCGGCAGTACTTTGGCGACACCGACGACCTCGTGGCCAAGAAGGTGAGGGCCGCGCTGGATCACGGACTCAAGCCGATCATGTGCGTCGGCGAGAAGTTGGAGGAGTACGAGGCTGGGAAGACCGAGGAGGTTGTGACCCGCCAGGTGAAGGCCGGGCTGTCCGGGCTGCAGAGTCTGGGTGGCCTGGTGATAGCCTACGAGCCCATCTGGGCCATCGGCACCGGCAAGCCCGCCACCGGGTCGGGCGCCAACCAGGTGATCGGGATGATCCGCGGCATCGTCCGCTCCATGTTCGGCGACGATGCGGCCTCCGGCATCAGGATCCAGTATGGAGGCAGCGTCACCCCGGACAACATCAAGGAGTTCATGTCGCAACCCGAGATCGACGGCGGACTGGTGGGCGGCGCCAGCCTGAAAGCCGACTCCTTCGTCGAGATCGTGCGCCAGACAGCGGCTGCCAAGGCGTAGGAGAGACCTAACCCCCTCCCCCCCTTCCCTATGGGGAAGGGGGCTGCACCCCTCCCCGTTTCGGGGAGGGGCCAGGGGAGAGGCCGAAATTGGCTCAGCCCTCTACCACACGATAGTCTTCTTCGCTTCGGGCACCGAGGCCCAACTCGATCGCCCGCCGGATGATCGGCATCTCCCACACGGGTGCCTTCAGCATGTTCTCCCGAGGGTAGGACTTCAGCGCCTTCAGGCCCTCTACGTCCAGCGCTATCTGATCGCCTGAGGCCATGATGATCCCCGGTTCCACCATTTCCCCCTTGATCGGACCTTCCGTCACGAAGGCCTTTCGGCCGTCCAGGATGATGAGATCCGGCTGAACCGCGAGATTCAGCTCGATCATCTTCAGGTACATCGGCTCCTCGGGCTTTCCGCCACGGAAGTCGGCATGCATGTAGACCATCTCCTTGGGATGAGTCAGCCCCACGGCCAGCTTCAGGCTCATGGTGAAGGTCGCCAGGAAATGGTGCTTCAGGCAGGGCAGGTAGACTATCTTGTCAAACCGCTTCAACGCCTGAGGCAGCGCAACGCTCTTCCACCACTTGGCCTGCGCACTCAGCTTGACGTCCATCCACGGTCCCGGATCGTAAACGATCACGGGGACCCCCATCTCTCGGCCGAGAGCGAAAACTCCCATCTTCTCCAGCACGTCCTGAGTGGGCATGGAGGGCCAGCCCGAGCGCTCTCCAATGGTTAGATCCGTGATGCCTTCCTCCCGCAGCAGCTCCACCACCGCCGCGAGGAAAGGGAGATCCGTGGCGGCAGGCAGCGGATCGGGACTATTGTAGTTAGCCTTTAGCAGCACCCGATCTCCCGGATTGAGGGCTCGCCGGACCCCGCCGATGGCATCTACGGCTGCCCTCACAGCCGACTTCAGATCGCGCTCAGAGGCAGACACCTTGGAGACCAAGGCTAGCCCGTCTCTGGTGAATGCATTGCTCGGCCGGTGGCTCCACTCGTTGGTCTCCACCACCGTCCGTTCCATCGCCAGAAGGTCTTCCCACTTCATAAGCCAACCTCACCGTGGAGAGTATATGTCACCCTATTGTGCGCCAGATATGCCATCCTGACAATGGGGCACCTTCAGGAAGTCTTACCAAACAGGCGGTCGATCAACTCCTCGCGAGTCATCCCCAGGTGCTCGGCGACATCGTCCAAGATCCCCGTCTCATATAGCGATCAATTCCTCACGCACGAAATGAAGCCGAATAATCTTCGGCCTCTCGGCCTCCTCGAAATGGCATCGCACCACACCCCGCACCTTAGAATGAAGGTCGGCGAGGTCATCCGCTTCGGTGAAGATCGATTCTCCCAGCGCCCTAGTGGTGTATCCACCTTCGGAGGCCTCTTCGACCACGAAAATCAGTTCGTCCATTCGTTGCTCCGCTTTGGCCTCAACCAGGTTTGTGCTCCGGGCTCTATCAAGCACCGCAGTCAGAAAGCCCACCAACAGCTCAACAGCAGCAGGAGAAGTACGTCCAGACACGCGCGCCCATTCTATCACTAACCCGCGGGGATTAGTCTTGACCCGAGTCTCCGACGAGGTCCGCGACCATGCGCTGCACCGCGGTATCTTCGTCGCCGCCTTCGGCTACTGGGGCACGATCCGCAGGATCCGGTCTTCCAGCAGGGCCGGAGCCTGCTTGTTGTCCGCCCCATTGGCCAGTGTCAGCTGAGCGGACAGGGGGATCCAGACGCAAGCCACAGTGGTGACCAGGTGGAGTTTCCAGCCGTAGACCCGGCCATGCCAGCCAGTCTTGGTCCGACCAGCTTCGGTATCGGGCGATCTGAGCCGGCAACGTCTCGGGGATCGCCTTGAGCCGACGCCCGAAGGTGCGACGAGTCGGGTAACGGCCGTTCTCCACGAGGAGGTCCCGAAGGGGCTGCATCTCGGGCTCCTCCAGGATAGCCAGCAGGCTATGCACCTTGGGCAGATGGCGGACGACCATGATCACAAGAGCCTTAAGGAACAGGCGATCCGAGTAGCTCTTGGACCGACCTCGCCGGTTGGTCGCGCTCGGCACCGGAATACGGTCAATCAACATCATCAGAGCTATGAGGATCGGGACTTCGGTTGTCATTATCATAAGGTTGTCTCCGTGTCACAGTGTCGCAACCTTATGATACGGGACGGCCGGGACGGCCGCGCCGGTCCTGTCCCGGCGCGGTTCACTATTCATGACCAGGTCTCACTTAGGTACAGCCCGCGCGGCGGGTTGGCCCTGCAACAGCCTGGCTGGCGCCCCGCGTAGCTACCGTGCCCACGCTGCATGGATGGTCCCCGAGTAGGGAATCGATCCTACGTAGCCGTTGTCGTAGATGCTGCTACCAACACGCTGGCTGGTGCCCGAGAAGCGGGTCGATCCTATGTAGCCGCTGTAGTAAGCGCTGCCTCCAGCCTGCATGACGGTGCCCGAGTAGGGAGTCGACCCTATGTAGCCGTGGTTGTAGATGCTGTTGCCTATCCGAACGCTAGTGCCTGAGCAGGGGGTCGATCCTATATACCCATTGTCGTAGATGCTGCCACCAACCTGTTCGCTGCTGCTTGAAAAGCGAGTCGACCCTATGTAGCCGCCATAGTAGGTGGTGTTCCCAACCTGTTGGCTGCTGCCCCAATAGGTGGTCGATCCGGCGTGGCCGCTGGAATAGCTGTTACCCCCGAAGCTCGTGTCCGCGGCCGACGCCACGCATGGTAGCACCGCGAAAACCGCCAGAGCGACCATCACTGCTACAAGATGGTACATGCTGTCACTTCTCCTTTCGCACCCTTTGCTCGCTCCCCGTTTCCTGGCCGACGACATAGCCTGCCCCATTTGCCCTTCCTCCTTCGCTCGCTGGCCGGTCCTGACCGAGCGCCGGAACCAAGATGAGATGGATGGGCACACGCATTTGTTGGGGACCCGGCCGTGACAGTCTGAAATAGTTGGAGGCCGGCAGCGGAGAGCAGCGCTCCCGGGACAGGCCGCGTTCCTGCAGCGCAGCATCGTCCGGCACCGGACACGGCTGGTTGATTGCCAAACACCCCGGTTGTATGATGGCTCCATGAAGATCCCTGGCGCTAAGGATGTTGGCATGGAGCCATCTGGCGCTGCCATGGCGGACCGGGGAACCGACAAATACGTGGAGGAAATGCTCCAGCGCCACCGGGGAGCCTCCTGGCTGGAGAAGCACCTGAGTGGCGCTGAGGAGCCCTTCGATCAACGGTGCCGGCGCGTTGCGGGTCAATACAGTGCCGAGCTCGTGAGGCTGCTGATTCGGGAGGAGCCAGACCAGGCGGAGAGTCGGGGCTCGCTGCGGAGACTGGCCGGCTACCTGATCAACCAGTATGCCACTCTG
>DAHXJB010000444.1:0-4019 GCA_027372455.1 Chloroflexota bacterium
CATCCTCGGGCTTGCCACCGCATGCCGCTGCCGCCGAGTCGATGATCACGAGCGTGATGCCTTCCTTCTCCACTTTCGCCCGTATGGCATCGATCTGGTCAACCAGGGGGATGCCGTGGGCCAGCCAGTGGTAGAGCGGTAGGTCGGGATCCTCGTCATAGCCCAGGCCCGTGAAGATCCTGTGCAGTCGCCGTTTGAAGTCGGCCGGCTGGTTCTCGTAGTCCACCAGCATCACCCCACCTGCCTTCCGTACCGCCATGTTCAGGATGCTCCTCTGCCCTTCCGCCACGGCCACGGCTGCCAGCAGTGCCACGTAGGTCTTGAGAGAGCTGCCGGCACCGAACCACACGTTAGCCGCTCCCTCTTGCAGCAGCGGGCGGATGAGAAAACGCAACTCGGCCTCTTCCTGAATACTCGAGTGTCTGATGCCCCTGTCCTGCTGGAGATAGGCCCTGACCGCCTTTGTGATCGCTTGGGCCATTATCCGCGGCCAGTGCAGATCCTTGGGAAACACCAGCTCCAGGGTCCTCCTTACGTCTGTCACCTGAGAGTTGGAGAGCAGGTTAAGGCGCGTGGGGTATGGCTCTCCGTCTCCCAGGGCTACCTCAAGCTCCGATTGAAGCTCTCGGTTCGATTTCTCCATGCTGGTGAAGGTGAAGGAGATCGTTCCCATTGCGGACGGTATCCTCACCCTCACCGCGTCATGAGCTAGGTAGTCAACCACCGGCTCAGTGGGCGGGGCGTCGCGCATCAGGTCGGCTACCGTCCCGCCCCGCCCGAAGTACTCCACCGCGTCGCCCTTTTCGGGTACCGGCGGCTGGACCAAATTCACGCTGCGTGCGAGGGGCTTTAACGCTGCATGCATTCGGGCCATGAAACGGCGCCCTGCCTCGTCGTTGTCGGGCCAGAGCACCACGTGCCGGCCCTTCAGCACCTCCAGGGAGTTGCCGAAGTCCGCGGTGCTTGCTCCGCCTGGGTGGCTGACTGCCGTGAGTCCCTGGGCTCTGCACGCAGTGGCCGCCTTCTCACCCTCGACCACGAAGATCACTTCCTCGGGCGGGGCCGCTGCTAGCAGCTCGCTTCCCCACAGGGGGATCTCGTTCAGCGGCTTACCGTCGAGTCCACTCCAGGTGGATGCCCCCGGCAGCTTCCAGCGGAACGACTTTCTGCCGTCTCCCGCCTCGAAGCGCCCTTTGATTGCCACCAGCTCGCCCGCCCAGGTGCGGTACTCGTAGATCGCTACTGGATGGCTGCTGGAATGGTACGCGCGTTCCTCCGGCTCCGTGTTGCTCTCAGGCCACAGCTTCATCTCCTTCAACTTCGCTACCACCGCTTCTTGAGTGCAGCCGGCCTTGCAGTTCACGAGGATCTTCCCGTCGGCCCCCTCGTGAACCGTTAGCGAGGGATCGGCGTCCAGGTGGACAGGACAATGAACATTGGCTGACCGGTGGCAGCTACAGCCCGGCTTGTGGCAGGCCAGGGCAGTCCTGATCCTGGCAACGGCGACACTCTCCGCTGCTATCACAGCGTTGTCTCCGGCTCTTGGCACGAGTCTTGTAGAGGTTGTTCCATGGAACACCATCCTCGATCTGGCGGGCTGGGTAGAGCAATTACCCAGCCCCCACCATCTAGCTCGCCTTTTCGATCAGATCCAGTAGCGTCGGTTGACTCGACATTCGCTCGGCTTCCTCCAGGTTCTTCGCAGCCACGGCGGCGTAGCTTGCCTTCAGCTCGACTCCCACGTACCGCCGCTTCAGCTTCAAGGCCCCTACGCCAGTACTGCCGTGTGTATCACGGGTTTTTCCTGTTCGGTATTCCGTTCGGGCAACCACTTTCGAAAAGTCAGGACATAATCCGCCATCCCCTGCCTGCAGACCTCACCTCGCACCTGGAAGTTCTTGTAGAGCAGGCCGTGGTTCTTCGTGCGCTGCATCTCGATGACGGGATCCTTCCAGATGGTCACTCGACTGTGAAAAATCCAACCGTGTTTGAGAAACGACTGCACCAGGTCGCCGGGGAAGTAGTAGAGACCTGCCGCCCCGTCGCGGTTCATGTATAGGGGTAGGTCCTTGCAGTGAACGCTGCACAGCCTTCCGGGGACTGTCACGCGGTGGAGCTCGTCGATCAGATACTCGAAGTGCTCGAAGAACTCCGTGTGATCTGCCGAGTTACCCATGTCGGCCACCGCATCGGAGTAGATGTAGAGGTTGCTGAAAGGTGGCGAGAAGAGCGAGTAGTCGATCGAGCTCTCTGCCATCTTCTCCACTTCCTCCACGCAGTCCCCTAGCTGCAGCTTCCAGTTCTCGCCCTGGTAGGTCGCCCGCTCTATGTCGAGGATCGCCGCCCTGTGGTCTGCGGTCAGCGATAGCCCATTCTTGGCCATCGCCTCGTTCATGGCCCGCTGCATCTCTGCGTGGGCTCCCCGCTTCTGCTCAAGGGTCTCCATGATGTTCCCTTCCGACTCGGCGTAGATCATGTAGGCATGCACTGGCCTCGTCTGGCCAAAACGCCAGCTTCTGCGCAGGGCCTGGTAGGTCTTCTCGAAGGAGTAGGTCACGCCGACAAAGATCTGGTTGGGGCAATGCTGCCAGTTCAGGCCGAAACCTGCTATGTCAGGCTTCGTGATGATGACGCGGGCGTTGCCGTCGCTGAAGGAACGCAGCTTATCTTCCTTCGCCGTCACGCTGTCGCTGCCTCGCACCTCTACCGCCTCGGGGAATAGGCACTGGAGGATGTCGGCCTCGGCGTTGGTGTCACACCAGATAATCCACGGCTCGGTAGAGTCGCCCACGATCTCTCTGGCCCGTCGGCATCGGTCCTCGGCCGTGGCGGCCTTCTCCTTCCACATCGCCGTCGCGCTGGGGCTGCCCAGCATGAAGAGTTGTCCCGTCTCCTGGGCCCGGGAGTGGTCCACTTCCACTACGTCGGAGTGCATCACCAGCTCTGGCAGGATAAAACCCTCGTCGCTGTATCCCATGTCTGAGGGGGTCGAGATACACACCGCCCAACTCGTCACCCATCGCCAGAAGTCCCTCGCGGCGTGCTTCTTCAGTCGATAGTTACCGGCCTGCATGGTGTCGTTGATGAACCAACGAGAGATCATCTCGTTCGAGCGCATCACGTTCAGGAATTCGGCGTGGTTGCCCAGCTCCAGATAGTCGTTAGGCGCCGGCGTCGCCGTGCAGGCCAACTTGTAGCGCGTGCGTTCGAACATGGACAGGATCGTCCGCTTGGTCGCACCCGTGAAGGACTTCAAGATGCTGGACTCGTCAAGCACTACGCCAACAAAGTGACTGGGATCAAAGGCCTTCAGCATGTCGTAGTTGGTGATGATGATGTGCTCGGCTGCCGCGTCCGCCGCCTCCTGCGACCGGCAGTACCTCGCGGCCACTCCCAGCTTGGCTGCCTCTGTGATGGTCTGGTGGGCCACCGCGAGGGGCGCCACGATTAGCACCTCCCCGCCACTGTGCTCGCTGACCAACCTGGCCCACTCGATCTGCTGAAAGGTTTTGCCAAGGCCACATTCTTGGAAGAGCGCAGCCTTACCCAACCTCACGGCCCACTGGACACAGGCCCGTTGAAAGGGGAAGAGGATCGGGTTGATCCTCTCCTCCTGCACCTCGAACCCGGCCAGAGGGACGGAAACCAGTTTGCGGGCTAGAAACTCCTGATACTCCAGCGGTTGGCTCACTGCGGGGATCTCCGTTCTATGGCGCGACTGATCACCCAGAGTAGACCGGCCAGCGCCAGGTATGCCTCGCCGGCCCAGAGTGCGAAAGCAAACATCTCGTCTGTCATCGGCCCACTTCGATCCACTCAGGAGGCACTATTTCCACCAGCTCCGCCTTGCCACAGCGGATCTTGCCATCCGTGGGGAACGGCACGATGGCTCCGGCTATCCACTCCCACCGGATGAGAACCTTCCAGATCTCCGCATTCCTGGAGTTGTTGCGGCGTACCCAATTTAGTGGAGCGACGTTGATGCCGGAACCACAGTCCGTTCCTCGGTCCGGGCAGAC
>DAHXJB010000456.1:0-8527 GCA_027372455.1 Chloroflexota bacterium
TCCCAGGCTCGCTGAGCCAGTCTCGCCCCAAGCTCTTTCGACGTGGCCGCTTGAAGGATCCCAGCCGCGAGGCTCTGAGGACTATCCGGCTCAACGAGAAGGCTGTTCTCGCCGTCACGCAGCAGCTCCTGGAGCGAGGGAAGACGCGATGCCACTATAGGACGGCCAGATGCCATGTACTCGAACAGTTTCATGGGTGAGGTGTAACGACTGGAACGCAAGTCGGTGGATGAGTTGGGCAGCACCAGGACGTCTGCCGCCGCCAGGTAGTCGATCACGCGATCCGGGGCAACGTGACCCACCAGTTGGGTCCTGTCCAAACCCCTCTCCGACGTGAAGTGTCGGAGATCCCTGCTGTCCTCTTCCGTGCCGCCGACAAGGTACACCAAGTAGTTGGCTGGCATCAACTCCGAAGCCTGGGCGAGAGTGTAGACGCCCTTCCATGCGTAGAGGTGGCCGGTGTAGGCCGCGACTGTGGCGTCGGGCGGGATGTTCAGGCGACGCCTGGCCTCGGCCTTCTCGGGGAAGTTACGGAATCGCTCCAGGTCCACGGCGTCGGGCGCCACTAGGACTTTACTGCCGTCCACTCCATTTGAGCGATATTCCTCAGCCAAACCGTGGCTGATGCAGACCACCCGGGCGATCCGCTGTATGGCCCACAGGTGGAGTGTCCTTCGCGCTCTGGAACTCGGAAAAGTGTGGGCCTCGTAGACGGACCTCTCACGGATGGACGCCGGAGATAGGGCGAGCAATACCGTGGAGAGTGGATCCCGCGAGTAGTATATTTCGGCCCTATGGGTGGACAGGTACCGTGCCACGGACATGGCGAAGGTGGTCGACTGGAGTACGAAGGCCGGCTGCTGCAGACGCGCGGGGGCTATCTCCAGGGCGTCCGCGGAGGGCAGCCGGACGATGGGGAAACGTGCCTTCATGCCATAGTAGGTGAAGGGGTCGGTTGCGGAACGCATCAATCTCGGCTGCTGACGCTGAGGGACGATCAGTTCGACATCTGCCCCCCGAAGCTGGAAGGCCTGGCACATCTGCATGATCTGAAGGCTGTTGGCCTTTTCACTCGGTATTCTGTTGTTGGCCAGGTAGTTAAGCTTCATTCGGTGTACTCGACAACCAGTGAGAAGCCCGCGGCCAGCAGGCCGAACTCCAGCAGGTAATCGGTGCCATCACGCCTTACCGATAACGGTACCTGCCCCCGCACACGAAGGGATGAGCGAGGGTTTGGCAGGCCAACGCGCAGCACCAGCCCGGCGATCTCACGCGGGCACTCCATTCGCCATCCGTTGCTGCTCTCATCCAAAGGTGCAAGCTTCACGGCCTCTCGTGCCCTCCACCAGCTGTCGATCTCCTGGGCGGTGGCCACGTAGGCGTCTCCCTCTGCCAGCCAATCCAACGTGGCCTCGTACAGCTTGCCAGACCCTGGATACTCGTGGTCAAAGAAGGTGTGGTTGTGCCAGAGTAGCGTCACCAGGCCGTGGACCGATCGGGTCTGGTCCAGGACGTTGGACACCGCCTCCAGCGCCTTGTTGAACTGAAGGTGGCGGTATTTGAACAGCGTGACGTCCATCACGGCAAGGGGGATCTCCAGAAGATCGAGGGTCCGATCGCCGGCGAGATCGTAGGGGTGGAAGGGAAATGCGTGGCTGCCTCGGAAGCCTTCTCGATCGTGAAACCCCAGGGTGGCATCGTAGGAGAACCCGCCAGCCTCCTGCGCATTCCAGGACTCGGGCACCCGAAATCTGAGGTAGTGGTTGCGATGACCGAAAACCGGAAGGCCGAAATGACGCTCCAGTTTCTCCTTCATGCTTTTCAACAGCTCCGGATCCTTGTAGGAGGAGTAGCTGCCATGCAGCCCGATCTCGTCCCTCGAGCTTTTCAGAAGCTGAAGCAGTCCGGCCATGGGCGGCCTGCCCAGATCATAGCTTACGTCTTCGGGGTGATGGTTCCCTGTCATAAAGTAGTAGGTGGACCGATAGCCGTGCCTGGTCTCGATGGCCGAGATCCGATCGAAAGTCCAATAGGGATCCTGATCCCGAGCAGCGGTGCGAGCGATGCTGGTTACCTGCGCTGCAGCACGGCCCAACCGTCCTCGCGCGGCGGCGGACAGCGCTCCCTTGACATCCCGGATGGCGATGCCTCGAGGCAGCCTGCCCCGGCGCACCACGTCGACGTCGTGAGTGAGGCATCCCGCCATTGGGCGTCCCAGAGGCCAGAACTCCTTCCGCACTAGCGGCACCCCGGCCTGTACGCAGGCTTCTTTCAAGCAGGTCAGCAGCAGTTGAGCGTACTCGCTCACCAGGGGCCGAGCGGCCAGCTCAGCTGGTTCCATCCCGCTGTCGATCCATCGGAAGCGGTCGTGCTCGTCCCGAGTCGAAACGGCGTACTCCTCCGTCCGGGCTATCAAAGCGAATGTGGAGCCGATCAGGTCCCCCGCGACCCGGACCAGGTAGCCGGCACCGATCGGTTCTTCCAGCACCCTGATCTGCCGGGGGTCCGGTATGGAGCGCTCGCCCCCGATCCCCATCGGAAGGTTGGGACCGGGCACCACCACCACCGCGGTCTTCCGGGCGAGGCAGGCTATCCTGGCGGGGTCGGCTTCTCCGATGACCAGATGGGCTTGGCGGTCAGTCAGTGTTGCAATAGCCTCATCCAGATTGGGGATGAACTCGAAGGGTAATCCCAGTGTGGATAGCAGGCTCCGCAGGGCATAACGAGCCCGTTCGCTATCAGCAGCGGCATCGTTGAGCACTACGCGGAGGTAGATGTTGGACCTCCCTCTGTCACTCGAAACTCCTCTCAGTAGTTGAGCTGCGATTCCTATCCCGATGCGGCGGCCATCGCCACAGGGGGCGGGCCTCAGGAGTGTGGTATCGAAATCACCGTGATCTTCCCGAGGGAGAGCAGCGTTGTCCCAAGCTTCTGCCCCGACCACTTTTGAATGGGCTGATCGGTCATGGTGTGTTCATCGTACACCAGCAGTTGGGCATCATAGGTCCCAGGCGGCGTCCCCGGAGGTATCTTGAGCGTGTGTTCGTCCGGGGTGATCTGGTCTGTCTTCCAGCGGTAGGTGGGATAGTAGGGTGTTCCCATGATTTCGTCCACAACAGCGTACTGGTGGAGACTGGAATCCATCAGCATGACTTTTGTCTTCATCTTGGCGGTAGTCGGTTTGTGCAGAATCCAGTGCAGATCGAATTGTATGGAGTCTCCCGGGGCGACCGTGGTGGACGAGAGATTCCAGCCCCAGAACTCCAGCAATCCATCCCCGAACACGGCATCCACCTTGTGGGCAACCTTGGGATAGTAATTGAACCGCTGGCCGGGCACAAGGTGAAACAATCTCAGGCCAATGCCTCCGAAGGAAGCGTTCACAGGGATCTCGATAGCCTGGCTGTCCATCACCTGCATCACGTAGTTCGCTGGATCGGCCCACTGCGGCTGCCAGAGTATGAACCAGATCCGGCGGTAGTGTAGATCCACCAAGCGATTCAGCCGGATGATGGCCCCATCGAAGTCGTCGAACGGCTCCATTGGGTACCAGGGGATGTTTTTCTTGCTGTAGTACACGTAGGGGTGGTAGGCATTCATCATCAGCATCACGGCATCGCCGGGCTCGGAGTGACTATCCAGGTAGGCCACCAGGGCGCGATAGTCACCATACTGCTGGACAGCGCCCGCGCCATCCCCCACATGCATAAGCTCCCCAGGATCGCCGTACACGTTCGAAATGGCTATCGTGCCGGTCAGGGCGGAGATTCCGAGAACGGTCAGCAACACCCGTGGAACCGCGGGCAGGCTTCGAGAAAGCATCGGCCGGAAGAGGAGGGCAATCCCCCAGGCCAGGATCAGGTAAAAGGCCGGCGTGACTACCAGAAGGTACCGGGGATCGAATTTCGGTCGGTAGTAGGCCACGGCAAAGAGAATGGTCGATGGCACCACGAGATAGAGCAGCAAGAAGAGGGTAGGCTGGGAGGACTTTCTCCGCAGCGGGCCCAGCACCAGGGCGAAGAGCCCGATCGCCAGAAGGCCAAGCCCTAGCACTAGGGGCAGTTGACTGATCCGGGTTCCGACATCTCCTCCCGCCACGAACACCAGCAAGGAGGTGCGCAGAGCGGCATCCAACTGCAGGACCCCGCTCCAGTAGTCGCTGATCCGCTGCATTTGGGAGAGGCTGTAGCCGGCCCACGGTAGATAGACGATGCCCACTCCTGCCATGGAAACTGCCCAGCTTCGCCAACCACGTCGCCGATCTTTGCCCCACAACATGACGAACAGGAAATGGAACGGAAGCAGCAGGAAGGCAGTGTAGTGGGTGTAAACGGCGCCCGCCGTTGCCACGCCGTATGCCACCCAGTCCCTTCTCCGTTTTCCTTGGAGCGCACCTAGCAGCAGATAGGAGGACAGCAGCCCCATCAGAGTGACGGCCATGTAGTTGCGAGCTTCTTGCGAATAGGCGATGTAGTAGACGGAGGTGGTCGCTATGACGGCGCCAACCAGCCCTACTGGACTGACCGCCAACCTCTGGTTGGGGTCTTCCAGTTGCTCCAGCCGCCTGCCGGTCACGTAGATGAGGGGGATCAGAAGCACACCGAACACTACCGAAGGGAATCGCACCGACTGCTCGCTATTGCCGAAGACCATCATCCAGAAGTGGAGCAGGAGGGGATAGAGGGGAGGGTGGATGTCCTCGGTCACCAGCAGATGGAACAGCTCTGGTATCGGTTTGGCCGCGAAGACTACGCTCATGGCCTCGTCTACCCAGAGGCTCCGCGTTCCCAATTGGTGAAAACGCAGCAGAAACGCGACCATGGTAACCAGGAAGACCAGGACCGGGGCCGCGATGGTTCGAACAGTGGTCTTTCTGGCCACGCTGCTCAGTGCTTTAGCTTTGCGCAAACTGGATTCCTCTCGTCGTGTGCAATACCTCGACGATACGAGCCATTTGCCGCCGAACGTCGTGTTCCTGAACCACCCACTGGCGAAGATCGTTGCCGATCTGCTTGCGTTCCCCATCGCTCAATTCAAGAGCGGACCGTATCCGCTGACCGAGGCTAACGGCATCCCGGGGATCGAAGAGGAAGAGCTTGCCGTAGTCGGGAAACTGGCTGTAATAGGAGGGAGTGGATACAAGCGCGGGTTTTCCGCAACTCATTGCCTCCAGCACAGCTTTGCCGAGTCCGCCCTCCACGTGCATGTTCACGAAGTATTCGCAGTCTTGAAGCAAATGCACCGCCTCGGAGTGAGGGATCCCGCCGGTGAACCGGACGAAGGATCCCAAATGGAGTTCCGCGACCCTGTCTTTCAGCCGGTCGTAGTATTCATGATCGCTGGCCGCCAAAGGCGCACCGGCGGCGATGAACTCCACCTCCCGGAGTCCCCACTGATTGACGACAAGGTCGGCGGCGGAGATCAGGGTGTCAACCTCTTTGCGCGGCGAGATCCGGCCCATCGTGAGAAACCTGGTCTTCCCCCGCGGCAGATTGACACTGCTCGATGGGGCAGGCCTGAACAGAGCCGTATCCACGCCCATTCCCACCGACTGGCACTTTGCCGTCCCCAGCGGGAAGCTGTCCCTGGACGCCGAGACGAAGCGATCCACCACCAGGTTGGCAGCCTTGAGCTTGATATCTCCGGAGTTGTGCGCGTACCACATCACCGTCGGAATGCCCGTCAGCGCGCGGAGGGGAGCCACCAGCATGGCGTATCTGGGTACCATGTGGGGAAAGAAGACGTCTATCTGGCGACGGAGGGCCAATCTCCCCGCGACAGAGTAGAAGATCTTCAGTTGCCGCAGTTTCCCGTTTCCTCGGTTCTTACCCATTGAATGAACCATGACGTTGGATGGCAAATCCACGACGCCCGTATTCAGGGCAAGAACGTGAAGCTGGTCTACCTGGCTAGCGAGGGCCTCGATCCAGCCATGGATGGCCCCAAGGTTGTTGTCGGCCCGATCGACGACCTGAGTGATGAACAGGACGCGCATTCTCCGGAGGACTCCGATAGACCGCGGGGAACGAGCTCATGAGGCGTGAGCCTCAGGCTACTCTCCCACGACCATTCTTCTGACTTCATTCGCCGCTTCAACACACCCCGCGAGTTTACCCGCAAAGACCGTGACCACTTTGTCATCGATAGCCTGAACGACTGTTGGCCTCTCGTCGGTCTTCTCCTTGTAGGGCAGCACGGTTCTGAAAGTGAACATCGATCCGACGTACTCCGCCTCCGTGATGCGGGGGAAGAATCTCTCCGCGGTCTCTATGAATCGCCTGAAGTTGGTGACGGGAGGGTTCTTGATCAGTCCGTTGTTCAGCAGTGGCCTGAACTTTTCGTCGAAGATAGGCACTCGACCGGTATTGGTTTGGTGAATGGCCTGCACTACGTTCCCCAACAGGTAGAGCCCCGTCTTGCCATAGGGGTCCACGCACATGAAGGGACCATCCATGATCACCGTACACTTGTTGTCGAAAACTGGCGGCAGCTTGACAGCTATCTTCTCGCACAGCTCGAACTGATACTCCCTCTGCGTCTCGGGATGGTCCTCCAGCAGTTCGTTCATCATCGCGTAGGTGCAGACTACGACATTGTCATAATGCTGAGTCAGCTCTCTGGTCGCCTTGGTCTTCAACCGCACGTTGACGTTGTTGGCGTTCAGACGCTGCCAGCATATCTCCTTCAGTTTGACTGGATCGACCATGTTCTCCACACCCTTGATAGAGAGGTCGATCTCATTTGTGTTGACTATGCCCGGATCCGTTATATCGTATTCGAGATTGAACCTGTTGCAGACCTTTAGGTACTGCTCGGCAGAGGTGAGGCTGTCCTCCTTGGCGATGCAGTAGTAGTGCTCGACGTTCTCTATTATCGAGTCGGGATACTCCTTTTCGAAGGCGGGAGCATCCTGCAGCGAAGCGCGGATGGTGCTGACACTTCGTGGGTAGTGATAGCCTCGGTGGAGCCTGAACTGGTTTATGCCGGATGCCGCTTTCAGGATGTCGTCTTCCATTTCGTAGAGATCGACATCGCAATGGGGAGCCAGTTTGATGGCGCTAGTGACCCCATAGATCCCGCCGCCGATAACCGCCACTTTCTTTCTCGTCATGCTCTGTTCACCTCTCTGTGTCTTAACACGCGACTTGAGCATTGGAAAACTGATGGAACCCGTGAAGCGTCATGAAGCTGCCCAAAGTCCGTTCGCAAGACCTGGCACTTTGGGGATGCCAGGCTTCAGCGGACTAGAGCCGTTCGGAGCTGTTGCACCACGTACTGCTGCTGCTCTTCCGTAATCTCAGGATAGATGGGTAGAGAGAGCACGGAGGCTGCTGCTTTTTCCGCTTCCGGGAAGTCTCCGAGCCGATGGTCCAGGAAGGCATAGGCTGGTTGCAGGTGAAGAGGGATGGGGTAGTGTATGCCAACACCGATGCCCGCATCTCTCAGATCGTTGTACAACCGATCTCGGTCGTCAACTCGGATGACGTACTGATGGTAGGCCGATCTGGCCCAGGTTGGCTCGAAGGGGGTTTCCACCAGGCCTGCCAGGATCTGATTGTAGGATGAGGCGGCTCGACGCCGGGCCTCCGTCCACTTCTCAAGATAGCGCAGCTTCACCAGCAGAACCGCGGCGTTGATGGTGTCCATCCGCTTGCCATAGCCGACGGCTGCATGGGAGTACTTATCCGTTCGTCCGTGGTCGGCCATCATGGCGCACCACTCTGCCATCTTCTGATCGTCGGTCACGATCATCCCGGCGTCACCGTAAGCGCCCAGGTTCTTGCCCGGATAGAAGCTGAAGCAGGCGGCCTTCCCCAGGTTGCCGATCCGCTTGCCCTTGTATTCGGCGCCGTGGGCCTGCGCGGCATCTTCCAACACCGGTATGCCGTGGGCCGAGGCAATCTCCAAGATCGAATCCATGTCGGCCGGCTGTCCATACAGGTGGACTGCCAAGATTGCCTTGGTCCTGGAGGTGATCTTCTTCTCGATTTTGGTTGGATCGATGTTGTAGGTGCGGGAGTCGATGTCCACAAACACCGGCTTGGCGCCACAATGGCACACCGCGGCGGCCGTCGCCGTGAAGGTATGGGTAGTGGTGATCACCTCATCTCCAGCACCTATCCCAAGGGCCAGCAAAGCAAGGTGGAGGGCGTCTGTGCCAGACCCGGTGGCAACTCCGAACCGAGCGCCGCAGAAGCTGGCGAACTGTTGCTCCAGGAGCCGAACCTCCTGGCCCTGAATGAAATTGGTGTTGGCAAGGACACTCTTGATGGCGTCGTCGATTTCCGGCTGGATAGTAGCGTACTGGGCCTTCAGGTCACACAGTTCGATCTTCATCACACATCTCCGTATGGGCTGTCAATCAACCCCGTCTGACAGGTCAGTTCGTCGATCGTCTTGATCACCTTGGCGGGATTCCCGGCTGCCACTGCCCGATCCGGCACGTCATGCACCACCATCGAGCCTGCTCCTATCAGAGCGTTTTTCCCAATGACGACGTAAGGAAGAATGGTGCTGTTTGCCCCGA
>DAHXJB010000472.1:0-5937 GCA_027372455.1 Chloroflexota bacterium
TTCGCACAGGGTTCCCGGAACCCTGGGATACTCAGGATGACAGGCTATCAGGATCAGCGTGTCAAGATCCCAGGCTGGGGAATCCGAAGGATCGGATTCCCCAACCTGCTCCGGGGCATGCCATTCCAAGATGAAGGCGTCACCTTCGAAAGGGGTTCTTGGGCAGGGACGCCGGACTGGGTATCGCCGGACTCCGACCGTTGCCGGAATGCTTTACGGTGACCTTCAGCGACTTGACGGGAATGCCGATCTTGCTTTCCACCTCGACCCGCACCGCCTGCATGATCTCCTCGCTCTTCTGGGGAAGATCCACATCGGGGTCGGCGGTGACCCGCAGCAGCACATCGACACTCTTCCCACGGCTGACAATTGTGGGAGATACGTCACGGATGCTGGGCACAGACTCCACGATCCGCCGCACACGCACCGCGATCGACTCGTTGGTCAACTCCGCGGTGCCGGTGGCCCCCTGGGTCACCACAACCGAGTGTCGCACCCGGGGTTTCAACTCCGCGATCAATAGCAACGAAGCCCCAACTGCCGCCAGCAATCCAACCACCGCCCCAATCAGTTGGGAAGTAGAGTCCAGGCTGCCCTGAGCGGAAACCAGGATGGAGCTCATCCATGCCATGGCAGGCCTCGGCAGCAAGGAAACCACGACGGCGGAGACGATGAAACCGAGAAGAATCAACGAGACGGCAATCCGATTGAAGACGTTCATCGGCACCTCCACGCCATCATTATATCATGGTGTGCCGGCGAACACGCCTCGCCCGAATGGCCAGCAGAAGGAGCGCCGCCCCCAGCAATCCCAGGCTTGCCAGGGTGATCTCCAGTCCGATCCGGAAAGAGTCAGGCTCATACTTGAAAACTACCGTGTGTTTCCCCGCGGCCACATACACGGCGCGGAAGAGATAGTCGGCCCTCTCCACGGGGGCGTCGGCCCCATCCACCTGTACTTTCCAGCCTGGATAATAAGGATCCAGCAGCATCAGGTAGCCCGGCTGCTTAGAGTTTACATCCGCCACTATCTCCTCAGGTCTGTAGGAGCGCAGCTGAACCTCTCCGGCACTTGCTGTCTCGGTCGCGGGAGAAGAGAGGCTCCTGGCCGTCGGCGAGGGCGCTATGAATGCCAGCTGCCTCAGATCAATCTGGGAGTCGCCCAGCGCGCTCAGAACCGTGCCGTCCTTGCGTACCAGGCTGTCGTGAACCATGAATACCCTGGGCAGCGGATTTCGGTTGGTGTACAGCTTCATGTCGAAGAAGAACTGCCGATCCAACTGATCCGATAGCACCAGCGGAGCACTGGTGCCGGAATGGTCGTCGATCAGCGACACGGCCCGTATGCGAAGCTGGGCATCAGGAAGCGAATTGTGGAAACTGATCTCCTTCACCTGCATCGGTCTGGGGAGCTTGATCTTCGCGTAGTAGTCCGTGGGCTGCTCGGTGGGTATCCAGGCGTTGACGAGTCGTGGCTGATGATGGGCAGCAGGCGCGGCTCCACTGCCCTTCTCGGGGGTCTCCGCCGTCTCCACGCCGAACCGAAGCGGCAGAGTAAGTCTCTGTCCGGTGACATCGGTAACCGTCACGGTGCCGGCAACCTCGCCATCCTTCCTGTCTCGCGCCCCTTTCGTGCTGGATATCAGCCCGATGGACGTGGTGCTGATCCTTGGCAGCCTCTGCAGCCGCTCGGTCTGCCCGTGGTCCAGGATCATGCTGATGGCTCGATCGTAATACACGCCGTCGATCTGGGTGTCCTCGATCTTCGCCCCGAGCAGGTAGCGCACGTTCAGAAGGTCAACCAGATTCATCGGGGGCACATACTTGAGATTTATCCTGAGCTGATTGTCCGGAGGCAAGTCCAGTCCCGGCAGCAGCAGCGACTTCAGATCCGCGTACCGTTTCAGCGGCAGGATACCCCCGTCGTAGCCATCTACCGTCTGGATACCGTACTCGGTCGGTATGTTGGCAGCGAGCACCTCGCTCAGCTTGATGTCCACCATGAACTGGATGAGAGCTTCCGGGTTGATCTTGTTCGCGTATTCCTTCTTGTAGTCCGGGGTCTCCTTCACCTCGTACTGATCGGTGGCGAAGGTGAGCAGCCGCCCCGGCGTGTCTCTCCTGCTCATGTCCTGTAACAGGGCCGTGGTGCTGGTGCGCTGGGGGCGGTAAGCTTCGAACGGAATGGGATGGCGTACCGACGTCGTCTGTCCCGCCGCCCACAGCTCCCCCACGGTCATCGCGGTCAGCACCCCCAGAGAGACCCAGCCTACGCGCCGGCCGAGCGCCCCAAGTCCCACGAGGATAAGGGTCGAGCCGGCCAGGCCGCCCCAGACCAGCAGTTGGTCGCGAGTGGGCTGGGGGCTCGCCAGGCGGAAGAATAGTCCCAACAGGATGAGGGCAGTCGACAGGAGAAGCCCCGCAACCAGCACCTTCAGCAGCAACGGGAACCGTTGGCCCGGCCCAGGAGCGGCTGCTCGGCGACGTCGCATGCCCAGATCCAGCACGAGCTGAGCGCCGAGCCCAGCCAGCCCGGATATCCCGAAGGTGTACACCAAGAGCCAGCGCGCGGGCACCCGGAAAAGGTCGATGCCGGGGATCCAGTGGTAGAGATGAGGGTAGAAGGGATTGTACTTCCCCAGGGCCATGAACACGCCGAACCCCACCAACCCCGCCATGAAGGCCGATGTCGGCCGCACCGACCAGGCGATCACCGCCAGGACAGCCAGAACGACGGGCACCACGCCCACGTAGCCCACATACTCGCTGAACAGCTGCTCCGGATAGGCGGGCAGGATGGAGTAGAGGGCCGAAGTCGGAGGAAGGGAGAAGGAGACAACGTCCCAGTAGGACATGCCGCCGGCCCGAATCGACTCGCCCGAGAGCTCCAAAGTAGGCAAAACCTGCACCGCCGTGGTCCCGACCTCCACCAGCCCAGCCACCATCAGCAGCAGCAGTGGCCAGAGTCGTGTGATCAGCTGCTTCCTGTCCACACCGGAAACGGCGCCCTTCGCGGATGTACGCCAGCCGAAGCGGTTCTTCTGAGCTAGGGGTAATGGGGGATCGTTCTCGGCCACCCGATCGACCCTGCTCCTTGGCGACGAGATGGACTCGATAGCCGGCCTCAGGGAGGGAAACAGCATTCTCCAGAGGGCAAAGAGCCCCAGGGTAACGGTGCTGAAGTACCACTCCTGCGTGTGACCGGCCAGCAGCTGGAGCGTCCCAACCAACCCGGTCGCGATCCCCAACGCCAGGCTACGTCGATGCACCGCCTCATCGAATGCCACCAGCAGCAGCGGCATCCATGCAGCCACGGTGAGCTGATTGATGTGCCCGGTCTGCCCCGACAGGAAACCACTGAACATAAAGGTGATCGCCGCCATCAGCCCCGGCGCCAGCGACACACCAAGCGAACGCCGAGCGAAGAGGTACATCGCGACGCCGGCCAGCAGAACGTGCAGCACCATCGAGGCGGAATAGGCGTATGGAGCGGGCATCAAGAGGAAGAGGACGTTTAGCGGGTAGAGAACGGCCGTTTGCACGTTGGCAAAGAATGGCGCCCCCAGAAAGAGGTCCGGGTTCCACAGGGGAAAACGGCCCTGCCTCAGCGCATCGGCAGCGTACTGCCGCAGCGGATAGAAGTAGGCAAATGCATCGTAGTCCCCGAGGATCAACCCACGGAAGATCAGGTCGTGATAGAACAGGGCAACAAGGGCGGTGAGGGGGACTGCCGCCGCCGCGCCCGACCACAATTTGCGCACTGGGCTCTCCTAGAAAATGCAAGCCATTTTAGCCCAGAGCGAGCGACATTATCAAGGGCAACTTCTGTTAAGGCACTGGCATGTATCCTGCCTTCGGGGCTACCCGCGACCATGAGAAGAGAATCGCGGAAGCCGTAGGCGAGTGAGCGGTATGAAGACTGTGAAGTCTACTGAAAGCCAAAGACGAGTGGATTTCGGAGGGTATCCGGTTATGGCTATTAAGCAGCGCGGAACCCCTCTGGACGCGATCCTGCTCAAGGTCATCTATCCGTCCCTGTTTCGCTCAAGGTTGAGGAAACTGCTGCATCGATGGCAGCTTTGGCACCGGGACGTTCCGGTAAGACCCGCACCGTCGCCTGTTCTCAACCTTGCGCCCAGGATGCCGAGCCAGGAGGCGATCCAGCCACAACCTGCGCAGGCTCTCTCGCATAAGAGAGCCGCTTGACCCCGTGCCCGCCCGGACGGTGCAATGGTCCGGGCGGGCACGGAACCGGTTACCCCGCAATGTAGTTTGCGTCCGGCCTGGAGCCCATGCTATACTCACCAATTGCTATCAATAGTCGCACAACAGGAGTATTCTTTTCGATGCCGAAGCTCAAGACCCACAAAGGCACCGCTCAGCGGTTCCACGTTACAGGGTCGGGCAAGCTGATGCGCACCAAGCACGGCAAGAGCCACCTGAGGCGCAATCGCTCCGCCCGAGCCCGCAGGCAGTACGACGAGATGCTGCCGGTAGCCCGCGCCGATCGCGAGAGGATCAAGAAGCTCATCCCGTACGGCGCCTGAGAGGCAAGGTCGCGGCCCCTCTCGGGTTATTGTCGAGTGTAATCCTTGTTGCCGGTTCCAGTCCTCGTTCAGTGGGATGTTGGTAGGGCCCATTGGCCGCGGAACTGGACCGGTTGTTTGCTCAGGAGGAATCGTTGAGTAGAGTCAAGCGCGGCGTAACAGCCCACCGACGCCACAAGAAGATCCTCGCCCTGGCCAAGGGTCATTCCGGAGTTCGGACCACCCACTTCCGGAAGGCCAACGAGTCGGTCATGAAGGCGCTGTCGTACGCCTATCGAGACCGGCGAGCTCGCAAGGGCGAATTCCACCGACTGTGGATCACCCGCATCAATGCCGCGGTTCGCGAACTCGGGATGACCTACAGCCAGTTCATGTCAGCCCTGAAGGCGAACAACATCGGAATGGACAGGAAGATCCTGGCGGACATGGCGGTCAGCGATGCCGCCGGCTTCGCTCAGCTGGTCAAGTCGCTGCAGGCACCCGCCGCGGCGACCGCCTAGGCCGCGTTACGCCTCTGGGGTGGTGCACCGACCTGAACTCAACAGGATGGACAGGATAGACAGGACAGAGCGCATCGACTCCTCGAGACCTGCCTATCCTTTCCATCCTGTTTGATTGCCGGGAGCGGATAGATGGGCGAGAAAGGTCGCCGGCAGCAGGCTGTGGCGAGCGTCTCCAACCCGACGGTGCGGCTACTTCGAGAGCTGCACACCCGCGAAGGGCGGCGTAAGCATGGCGCTTTCCTGATCGAGGGGACGAGGCTGGTGGCCGAGGCGGTAGCGGCGTCCTGGCCGTTGCTGGCCGTCCTGTTCGATCCGGAGCGTGCGTCGAAAGACCCCGACCTCGATGCCCTGGTAGACAGGATCCCGGGAGCTCTGGGGGCATCGGACAGGGCCATCAAGCAGGCCAGCGACACAGTGACGCCTCAGGGGATCGTCGCCGCGGCGAAGCTTCCGGCCTTTTCCGGCCCGGTGCACCCGGCAGAACCCCTGGTCCTGGTGATGGATGGGATCGCCGATCCCGGCAACGCCGGCACCCTGCTGCGATCCGCTTTGGGATCCGGCGTTCACACCGTGCTGTCGCCCCGCGGAAGCGTGGATCTCTTCGCGCCCAAGGTGGTCCGGAGCGGCATGGGCGCGCACTTCTTCCTGCGACTGGGCACGGATCTGGGCTGGGACGAGCTTCCCGCCATCCTGGGCCACGACCGGCAGGTGGTGGTGGCCGAGGCCCAAGGGGAGACCCCGTACTACAGCTTCGACTGGAGGCAACCGACGGCGCTGATCGTCGGGGGCGAGGCTCGAGGTCCGAGCCCCGAGGCGCTGAAACTGGCGACAAGTCGGGTTTCGATCCCGCTGGACGGAAGGGTCGAATCGCTGAACGCGGCGGTGGC
>DAHXJB010000491.1:0-7359 GCA_027372455.1 Chloroflexota bacterium
ATCGCAAGAGTCCTGTCGCGTGTGGAGCGGATCCTCTCACCGGATGCTGACTGGTTGGTTCTCCACGTCGCCGACACAGGCCCCATTGAGGAGGCGGTGCGTGCCTTCGGGGGGTTACTCGGGCGAGGTCCTGGCAGGGAACGGGCTGAACGGCAGATGGAGCACGTGGCGGAGCTGCGTCAGGAGGACATTCGGGCAGAGGTTGAAGGGTGGTTGCGGGAGAATGGGCGGGCGGCAGAAGTGGTGATGACTCAGGGTAGACCCGAGCGGGAGATCCTGCGCGTCGCGGAACAGGGCGAGGCTGGTCTGATAATTCTTGAGGCTGGCGGAGAGCTTGGACCACGCCCTGGTCCAGGGCCCGGACCCCATCACGGTCCTGGCCCCAGGCCCCTTGGCCCGGTTGCTCGCTTCGTTATCGATCACGCCAACTGCGACGTTCTTCTGCTCGATCGTTCAACGGGTGCGCGCGGGTGATGCGGCGATGGTTCGCGACCTCAACCGCATGCTCCAGGAGAAGCCGCGGGGCGGGAACCCCGATTTCCAGGGTTTCATGGAGAAACATGGCCAGTACTTTCCGCCGGGCATCGACGGCCTGGATGATCTGGTGGAGCATCTCCAGCGGCGCTCGGGCCAGATGCAGTCTCTACTGGACAGCATGACCTCTGGGATGAGACAGAGCCTTCGACAGATGATGAACGATCTGCTCCAGGACGACCGTTTGCGGTGGGACATGATGCAGCTGGCCGCCAATCTGGAGCAGCTGTACATCGTCCTGTTCTCCGAGTTCGCGGGGGAGGTGCGACCGGAACTACTGCCGGAGCTGTCCTGGGATGAAGAGGAGTACGGGACCAATCTCCAGCACGCCCTAATGCTCGCGCGTCACCTGCTTGGAAAGCACAAGATGGGAAACAGGCAGATCGTCCTGATCACAGACGGAGAGCTCACCGCCCACCTGGAAGGCCAACGTGCACACTTTTCCTACCCCCCGGCGCCACGAACCATTCTGGAAACCCTCAAAGAGGTGAACCGCTGCACTCGGGATCGGATCGTTATCAACACCTTCATGCTGGAGGAGAGCCGCTCTCTGGTGGAGTTCGTCGATCAGATGACCAGGATCAACCGCGGCCGGGCCTTCTTCACGCCGCCGGAGAGGCTGGGCGAGTACCTGCTGGTGGACTACGTGGCCAGCAAGCGGAAGATAATAGCCTGAGATCCCCCGCGATTCCCTCCTCATTGCTAGGTATGTATTAACAAGTCTTTGATAGTTCTGGGGGGCACCCCAGACCCCGCCAGAAGGGACTTCGCTCCTTCTGGACATCCTCAGAGACTATCTGTGACTTAGCTAGTGTTCGCAGAACCCCCCCGAAATCGAACGGATTCTTAACGGTCCTTTTAGGGGTTCTTAACGGCCGTTGTGTACACTTTCCGATGACGGGTAAGGAAAAACAGTTGGCCCAACTGGTGAGCGAAGGCAAGGTAAGGTACGTTCTCGCCGGACCGCAGCTATCGCGACAGAAGCCGGATATCGCCCGGTGGTTGGCTCAGAACGCCGTGCCCGTCACAGTCCCTGGCACGGGACAGGTCGGCGGATCCGGGTTCCAGGCTTTCGGGGCCGGCGACAGGTTCGGCAGCAGCACGTTGTATGACTGCCGGCCCAGCTAAGGGAGGAACGGAAGATGATGCGGGAGAGAACGATGTTCCGATCGAGCTTTCCATCGTGGAATCTCGGCCCACTCCAGCCGCTGGTGCGGCGACTGACATCGAGAGATATGATGCCGGCGTGGCTTCAGCAGGCAATGCGTTACTCCACAGTGGGACTGCTCAACACCCTGCTGGATGCCGGGCTGTACCTCCTGTTCACTCGATGGCTGGGCCTCGCAGGTTTCAAACTGCTGGCCAAGGGGCTGTCCTACGGTATCAGCACCCTGAACAGTTTCCATTGGAACCGATCCTGGACATTCCAATCGACCGCGAGCGCGCTGGCGCTCCTCACCCCGTTCATGCTGGCGAGCGCAGTGGCCATCGCGATCAATGCTGCCGCCATGGGCTTCAGTCTGCAGCTGTTTCACCAGCAGGATATCCCCTCGCTGGCCATGGCGACGGGGATCACCCTGCTATGGAATTTCACTGTCAGCAAGTTCCTGATCTTCAGGAGGTAATACAACTTCATGCCTAGCCTTTCCATAGTCCTCCCGGCCTACAATGAGGAGACGAACGTAGCGGGCACCATTGAGTCGGTTTCGAGAGTGGCCCGAAGACTCGGGCTGGAGCACGAGATCATCGCGGTGAACGATGGGAGCAGCGATGGCACGGGGGCCATATTGAGCCGATTGGCGCCGCGGATCACCGAGCTGCGAGTGCTGGAACATCACCCGAACCGAGGGTACGGGGGGGCGCTCAAGGCCGGGTTCGCGGCGGCAACCATGGAGCTTATCGCCTTCCTGCCGGCCGACGGACAGTTCCGCTTCGAGGAGATCGACAGGTTCCTGGAGAAGATCCCAACCGCCGACATTGTCTGCGGCTATCGTGCACACCGCCAGGACAACCTGGTACGGAGACTCAACGGGTGGGGCTGGAACCGAACGGTGCGGCTGCTGTTCGGGTATCTCTGCCGCGACGTGGACTGCGGTTTCAAGCTGTTCCGCGGGGATGTCCTGCAGCGCATCAAGATCGCATCCGATGGCGCCATGATCGATGCGGAGTTCCTGGCCTCCGCTTGCGCCTGGGGCTACAGGATCGCGGAGGTGCCGGTGACTCATCTGCCCAGGGCGGGCGGCGAGGCCACGGGCGCCAACCCGCGGGTGATCCTCAAGGCCTTCCGCGATCTGCTCGGATTCCGCCTGAGGCTGAGCCGGGAGATGGTGCTGGCCAAATCACGAGCGTGATCAGACCGAAGCCGTGCCCGAGGCTCAAGCCTCGGCTGGGTTCGTAGGAGCCGCGTGGCGCTGTGCTCGCTCGCGTCACGCGGCCGGCGACTCGGATCGCGAGCAGGAGCTCGCTCCTACAGCCTCCCAGCCCGCTGCTTTAGCGGCGGGCAAAGGGGCAGCGAATCTGCCAGGCACGCCACTTAGCTCAGAAAACAGATGACAGGCAGGATGGTGCGGCACATCGCACCATCCTGCCTGTATCGCGTCGCAATCCGAGCGACCGCTGCTACTTCTCGGTCCCGCTTTTCAGCAGGCCGCGAGAGCCCAGCTCGTCGGCCACCCACTCCAGGCCCAGAGCGTTGAGGGCCTCCCGCGTCGGGACACCCGTCGCCGGATCCCAGCCCTGGTAGAAGTAATAGTCGCTGATCGCCTTCTCCATCGCCTTGGCGTCGATGCCCACCCCGTTCTCGTGCAGCGAGCCTCGCAGGGGTGGAGAGAAGTAGCGCTTCGGCAGCTGATCGTCGGCACGGGTGAACCCCTCCCGCAGATTGAACGCGCGCCCCATCGCGATCGCCCGCTTGCCGACCGTGACGATCTCCTGGAGGGTGGCTTTCCAGCCGGTGCAGGCGTTCAGCAGCTCCGTCAGCTCGGGGTAGCTCCAGGGGACGAAGAGGCACTCCACCAGGCTGTCCATACCCATCATCCAGCTGTGTCGCTGGGTAAAGAGGTAGGCCTTCCGGTCGGAGAGCTCAGTCGACGGCATCGGTTCCTGGCAGCCCAGGCCAAGTGCGGCCTCGAAAGCCGGGCCCTCCTTCTCGAAAGCGGTGTCGTGGAAACCGATCTCGTGGTCGGCGCCGTGGTTCGCCACGGAGTAGCCGATACCCAGCCCCTGCTTCAATCTGGGCTCGTGCATCCCGAGCTCCAGCCCCTTCACCGACATGGACAGCTCCTCGGCACCCCGGCCGATCTTCTGGGCGGCCCGTCTGGACCCCTCGGCCAGCAGATCGCCGATCCCTTCCCTACGGGCCATCATGCCGAGAAGTTGCAGCATAGCCTCGGTGTTCCCGAAGCGCAGGTCGATCCCTCCCGTGTCCTCCTTGGTGAGAAGGCCTCGCTCGAAGCAGTCCATCGCGAAGGCGATTGTGGACCCCGCGGAGATGGTATCCATCCCGGTAGCATTGCAGATCTGGCTGCCGTAGGAGATCGCCTTCAGATCGGACACGCCGCAGTCGCTGCCGAGCGCCCCGAGGGTCTCATATTCCGGACCACCGTACTTCGGGTCCACCTGATAGGGATCATCCACCTTGACGATCTTCTTGCAGCGAACGGCGCAGGCCCAGCAGCCCTCCATGCCGGTGCCAATGGTTTCCTTCAACGTGGGGGCGCTAATCTTCTGCACGTGGTCGAAGTAGCCATCCTGGAAGTTGCGGGTGGGAAGGTTGCCGGCCAGGTTGAACCCTTCCATCGCTGCACCGGTTCCAAACTGATGGAAGTTGGTAGCCCTGGTGTCAACGTCGGCGGCCATGCTTCGGGCCAACTGCCCGATCCTCTCGGGGTTGGCGAAGGAGACCTTCATCTTACCCTTGGCAGCTATGGCTTTCAGCTTCTTGGAGCCCATCACCGCTCCCATGCCTGTTCGTCCGGCGGCATCGTGGAGATCGAGGATCACACAGGCAAAGCGCACCATGTTCTCGCCGGCAGGACCTATGCTGGCGACCCGAGCCAACCTCTCGCCGGTCTCAGCCCGAATGGCGGCCTCGGTTTCTCGAGTCTCCATACCCCACAGGTGACTGGCGTCTCGTATCTCGGCCTTGCCGTCCTGCAGCCAGAGGTACACCGGGCTGTCCGCCCTGCCCTCAACGATGATGGCGTCGAAGCCAGCCATCTTCATCTCGGTCCCGAAGTAGCCTCCGACCTCGCTCTTGCCGATGCCGCCCGTCATCGGACTCTTGGCGCCGAAGCCTATCCTGGCACTGCCGGAGAATGCCGCGCCGGTGAGGGGACCAGCCGCCATCACCAGCTTGTTCTCTGGCCCCAGGGGATCCACCCCAGGCGCCACTTCCTTCAACAGGAAGTAGGAGGTCATAGCGTAGCCACCCATGTACTGCCGGTACCAGGCAGGATCGGGCTCATCTACGCTGACGGTACGGTCGGTAAGATTGACGCGCAGGATTCGTCCTTGAAAGCCATATAGCACTCTACACCTCCTCGCGGCGCGCAGCACGCCGGCTCTGGAACTTGCTGGTTAGCGGCGATTATACATCAGTCTGCGAATTCTCGGAGGGCAGTGCTGCTCAACGTCGCCGGATGGGACGCAGCTGTAGAAAGAATCGCAAAACTGGCTCTCAAAGCCCTTAACGTAGTGAACGGAATAGTGTAATCTATATATCCGGAACCTGAGTTAGCCTCGGGTCATCCCCCTCATCTATTCCCGTTCGTTTGCCAGGAGGTTTGATGAGCCGTCCCGTTGTTTCGTTGACGCCTGGTCTGGATAGCGTCACCGACGAGAAGATAGGTCGACCGGCCCATGAGAATGGTCGTATGGCCGTTCTGGATCGGCCGCGCCCCAAAGAGCTGTTCGCGCGATACACGGGCAACCCGATCCTGACCGCCGCCAACTGGCCATATCCGATCAATGTGGCATTCAACCCGGCAGCGACCCTGCTCGCCGACGGGACCACCTTGCTGCTATGCCGCATCGAGGACCGGCAGGGCTCTTCACATCTATGCGCCGCCCGCTCCGGCAACGGATTCGATGGCTGGGAGATCGACCCTACGCCGACCATGGAGCCGGAGCCCGATGGCCATCCTGAAGAGGCCTGGGGGATAGAGGACCCGCGGATCAGCTACGTTCCCGAGGTTGGCAGCTACGCGGTCACCTACACCTCTTACTCGCCCACCGGTCCCGGCGTATCCCTGGCATTCACCAGCGACTTCCGACAGTTCGAACGCTTGGGGCAGATCATGCCGCCGGAGAACAAGGACGCGGCCCTCTTCCCCAGAAAGATCGGCGGCAGGTGGGCACTCATCCACCGGCCGGTGATCGGTGGCACTCACGCCCACATCTGGGTCTCCTATTCTCCGGATCTCGTCTACTGGGGTCGACACAAGATGGTGCTTCCATCTCGGCCGGGACCCTGGTGGGACAGCACTCGAGTGGGGCTCGCCTGTCCGCCGATCGAGACCGAGGATGGCTGGCTTGTGATCTACCATGGGGTGAAGATGACGGTAGCTGGAGCCATTTATCGGGTAGGGCTCGCACTGCTGGATCTTGACGACCCGCAGCGCTGCATCGCTCGGGGCAATCGGTGGGTGATGACGGCGGAGACCCCTTACGAGATGGTGGGCGACATCCACAACGTCGTGTTCCCATGCGGCTACACCCTGGATCCGAGCAACCCAGACACCCTTCACCTGTACTACGGCGCCGCCGATAGCTGCGTAGCCGTGGCGACCGCCAGCGTGAGAGAGATGCTGGATAGCCTGCACGACGACATCTAAGTGCTCCGACGTAGCCGCATCGTAGAAAGAGGGTCCAGGGCACGCAACGCGGGCAAGCAGCGTTGCGGCCTGGCGGGCGTGAACATGCCAGAGGGCATGTTCACGGGGGTGTCCCCAAGAATCTCATATGTTCCAATGCAGGAGTGCTTAGTTCCCAGGGAGAGGCCCCGACCCCGGGGCTCTCCCTCTCCTTACGCCAATTACGAGATGAAACCGTATTGAAATCCACTCGTTGATCTAGCATAGTAGTAGGAGAGCAAGGAAGGAGCTCGCAGCGCGGTGACAGCAATGGAGCTGCAGCAGACGGCGCGGGCGTCAGCGCCCATTTCGCGACGACAGCTTCGCGCCGTAGCGCAAGAGATATGGCGGCTGATCAGATACGGGCTGGTGAGCATTTCCAACGTGGTGGTCAGCCTCATCACCCTGAACCTGTTCTTCTTCTTCGTCCACCCCACCTCGCCGCTGATACTGGTGATCGGTAGCAGCGCTGCGTACCTGGTGGGCGATATCAACAGCTACTGGTGGAATCGAGGCTTCACCTTCGGGCTGCCCAGGGCCACCTGGGGCTCCTTCCTTCGGTTCGGGGTAGTGAGCCTGGCAGCCATGGCCCTCAACGCCGGCGTGGTGTGGGGTTTCTCGGGCATGCTGCTCCACTCCTTCCTGCCCACCTGGCTCCAGACCAACCTCTCACAGGTCTCAGCCAGCATCTCCGGCGGCCTCGGCTACGTGGTCTGCCGCCTCTGGGTCTTCAAGACCACCGGGACGATGTAAGGAGCAGCCCTCGCCGGCAAACTCGACCTCGTGGGAATCGATCGACAGACGCCAGTACTCCCCTCTTCCCACCCAGCAGTCTCAAGTTGTCTCCAGCTTGGTGTTATACTAAGCACAATTAAGCCATCCCGCCGGACGCTCCTGGCCGGAGGGCAGAGAGAGGGCTCATGAGTGAGGCAATCCGCTGCGACTACTGCAAGGAGGATATTGAGGCACCGCC
>DAHXJB010000501.1:0-4400 GCA_027372455.1 Chloroflexota bacterium
GGACATCATCGAGGAAGAGGGGCTCGTGGCCCGAGCGGCCGAGATGGGCAAGCGGCTGATGATCGGGCTAAGAGGGCTGGAGGATCTGAAAGGTGTGGGCGAGGTGCGTGGACTCGGCTTGATGGCGGCGGTGGAGATGGCGGCCGACAAGAAAGGCACACCTCTTCCCGACGAGGCCTCTGTGGACAGAAGAGTAGCCGCCTACCTGAAGCAGCACGGGCTCATCACCCGGGTCAAGGGCGGTACCATCATGCTGGCCCCTCCGTTGATCCTGACCGAAGAGCAGGTAGACCGGATCGTGGACACGGTGGGAGAGGCTATTGTCAGCGGGATGAAGTGACGATCAGACGTCTGCCAAGAGCAAGTTGCTGAGCCGAGCGTAGATCGGTAACCAGGAAGTCCAGAGGGGCGCGAGCCCCTCTGGCATGCTCACATAGGGGAACTCGCATTCCGCCCGCCACGCACGGCCGCCTGCTAATGCTCCAGCAAACCCGAAACTGACAGGTCTTCATCGATGTCTGGCCAGTGGATGCCCTCGGCACCGTCCGTCCGAGTGGTTATCACTCAACTGAGGATCTCGTGCCACGCTGAAGTCAGGAAGACGGGCAATAAGAACAGCCCGCCGGAAGTCTCCAGCGGGCTTGGTCTGGGCTAGTGGATTTGAACCACCGGCCTCAGCGTCCTGAGGACCCGAGCGGCGTACTGCCTCTTTCAGATGCTATCCCGCAGTCTACAGCGAGTGGCGCGTGTAGCTGCCCTCGCAGGGCCTGCCATGGCAGAACAGGAGGCTCCGCTCCGCGGGAAAGAAGATCACACTCGAGATGGTACTGCCACCATCCCCGGTGTCGTGACGGCAGATTCCTCCCTCGACATCCGCGTGATAGGACATGATCCGCCTAGCTTCGTCCCCATCGATTCTTCCCCAGGTCTCTCTGAGCCATTCGCTTGCGGACCGGTGCCGGGCCTCGCTCTCACCGTCGGTGCCACCCCGCGTGCGCTCCACACTGCACTCGCTCAGGACCGGCGTGACGAAGTGATTGGTGGCCACCACCACTCCGTTGGCCGCCGGAATCACTCCCCAATGGCTGTGACCGACCTCGAACACGGCCATCTCCCCGCTCGCGTCTGCGAGGACGAGGTTCCCCGGCCCCATACGCGGCACCGACCTAAGGTAGGCAAGGGCCGAAGCCACAGTGCTGTGATGCTCGAGCAGGTCCATCATCAGGGTGTAGCGCGCCAGACCGGGGCCGTTGTCCGAGCAGGGCACGTGGGTATCCGCAACGGCCAGACCCTCCTCGTTCATGCCGGAGCTGTACACACCCGGGCTCCCCGCACCCGTCACGTAGAGGTAACGATAGCCGTCTTGGGGCGCAGCGAGAGCGAGGGTTTGAAGAGCCAGATGCGCCGAGTTGAAGTCGCGGTTCTTGGTGAGGATGGGCGTTCCGCCGGCAGTGGCAGCGCCAGAGGCAGCCCATACGGTGCACCCCTCGGTCCCTGAGTTATCCCTCAGCCTGTCTTCAAGGTAGGAAGCGGCGGCATACCTGAACAGAAGAGCTTCATCCATCTCCAGCCCCTCGGCTATGCCGGCCAGCATGTCAAGCGTGGAGCGTGCCTTAAGAGCCCACACATTCACTAACTCGCCAAGCAAAGTGGCGGCGGCGAAGTCCCCCAGCGCCGTCAAACGTTTCTCGACCGTCTCGACGATTGAGGGACGCACGTCTAGCAGTTGCCGGCCATGCTGAAGGCCCATCTGGTAGTGACTCCCGTGAAGGTGGAGCACTCTCACTTTTCGCTTCCTCTAGAACTCTCAGACGAAACGAGAGGATGGCCGTCGTAGCGCCAGCAGGCCACCCGCTGGTTGCCGGCCCTAAAGAACGGTGGATCCTGCTCGCTGCAGCTGCTCCGGTCCCGTGCAAAGCATCGGGGATGAAAATGGCAACCACCAGGTGGATCAATGGGGCTCGGCACGGTGCCCGACAGGATGAAACGCTTCCGCCGCGCGGATCTGTCCATCGATGGGATGGCCGCCAGCAGCGCCTGGGTATAGGGGTGCAGCGGATTGGCGTACAGATCGTCCGTCGGTCCCTCCTCCACGACTCGCCCAGGTACATCGCTGCCACACGATCGCTGATCTGGTGGATCAGGCTGAGGTCGTGGGCAATGAACAGATATGTCAGGTGGTACTCCTCCTGGAGCTCCTCTAGCAGATTGATCACCTGGGCCTGTACCGAGACATCCAGTGACGAGACCGGCTCGTCTGCAACGATGAACTGGGGCTGCATGGCGATCGCGCGGGCAATGCCGATCCTCTGTCGCTGTCCCCCGGAGAACTGGTGAGGGTACTGGTCCAGGTGGCGCGGGCTGAGACCAACTCGTTGGAGAAGGCCGACTATGATCTCTTCCTGCTCGCGGATGTCGTCCACGCCGCGGCCGCGCAACGGCACCGACACAATCTCGCGGACGGTCTTCCTCGGGTTCAGGGAAGCGTAGGGGTTCTGAAAAATGATCTGGGCGACACGGTAGAAACTGAGATCGCCCATCCGGCCATCGCCCACCTCACCCTGCACCTTTCCCTTGACGAGCGGCTTGCCGTTGAACAGCACCTCTCCCGATGTCGGCTGGTACAGCTGTGTTACGACGCGGCCGAAGGTCGTCTTGCCGCATCCGCTCTCGCCGACGAGGCCGACCGTTTCGCCTGGCCAGATCTTGAGGCTAACCCCGTCCACCGCCCGCACGACCGTGTCGCGGGCACCGGCGAGCATCCGCGCCAGGATACCCGGCCGAATCACGAAGTGCTTGACTATGTCACGGGCTTCGACCAGTGGAACGCCATCCTGCATCACGCCATCTCACCGGGAAGAGTATCCGACCACGACCATCCATCCTGTCGCTGGCCCGCATGGAGCACGCAACGGGAGAGGTGGCCGGGCCCGACCGTGAACAAAGGAACAGGACCTGCCTCGCAGTCGGAACGCGCTTGAGCGCAGCGAGGGACGAAGGCGCAGCCGGGACCGAGCGAAGCGAGATCCGGAACATTACCGGGGATCGGCTCGATGCGAGTCCGCCGGGACGAAATGCGCGGTATGCAGGAGAGCAGTCCACGGGTGTAGGGATGCTGCGCTGACTCGATGATGTCGTCCACGGATCCCATCTCCACAATCCGTCCGGCATACATGACGGCGATCCGCCCACAGAACTCGCTGGCCAGGTCCAGGTTGTGGGTCACAAGGATGATGGCCACCCCCCGCTCCTGGTTAATGCGCCGCAGCAGATCCATAATCTGCGCCTGTATGGTCACATCCAATGAAGTGGTGGGCTCGTCGGCCAGCAGCAGCTGCGGCTGGCAGGCGAGGGCGATGGCGATAAGGGCGCGCTGTTGCATTCCCCCACTGAACTGGTGTGGGTACTCGTTGAACCGGTCGGCAGGCGAGGAGATGCCGACCTCTGCCAGCAACTGGCACACCCGTTCCTTCTCTGCCCTGGCCCCGGAGCTCCACAGGGGCCAGATGCCCCCCCCGTCCTCCATGACGTGGTGTATGCGCAGCGATTCTCTAATCTGCTCTCCCACCGTGAAGGCCGGGTTCATCGTGGTCTGGGGATCCTGGAACACCATGGCGATCTCTCTGCCCTTGACGCGTCGCATCTCGTGGCCCGGCAAGCCGAGCAGGTTGCGTCCCTGGAACAGAACCCGGCCGGAAGCTATCCGCCCTGGCGAGGAGATCAGCCGCAGAATCGAGAGCATCGTGACGCTCTTTCCGCAGCCCGACTCCCCGACCATGCCCAGGATCTCGCCTCGATCCAATGAGAGGCTGACACCGGATACAGCCGGCACCAACCCGCGTCGAGTGGGAAAGACGGTCGTCAGGTCCTCGATTTCGAGAAGCCGGCCGTTGGCGTCCACTGTTCGCTACTCCACCTTGAGTCGAGGATCGAGGATGTCGCGCAAGCCCTCGCCGAACAAGTTGATGGACACTACCAGCACGAGGATCGCGAGCCCGGGGAAGGTCGATACCCACCACGCTTTGAGCAGGTAGTCGCGGCCACTCGCCACCATCGAGCCCCACGCTGGGTCCGGCGGTTGGATGCCCAGGCCGAGGAAGCTGAGACTGGCCTCCATGATGATCATGTAGCCGATCCGCAGAGTCGCCAGCACGAACACCGACTGGACGATGTTGGGCAAGATCTCCACGGCCATGATGGCCAGATCGCCTCGTCCCGAGACACGAGCGGCCTCCACGTACTCCTTGTGCATCTTGCCGCTGGCGCGCCCAACCCGCGACCAATGCAGCAGCCTCGATTCCGCGAGACTGGGTCTATAGGTATGCGGGCATGGCTCGCCACGGCCTGCTGTCTCAGGGTGATCACGTCTTCGTGACTAGGTGCCAGTTGCGACTCGTCGT
>DAHXJB010000502.1:0-8712 GCA_027372455.1 Chloroflexota bacterium
CACCGCTTCGGACGTGGGATTCGTGCTGGAGACGGCTCGCCGGGATGGGGCAGTGCGGGTTTTCACCGCCGGCACCGTGACGAAGGGGCAGAAAGGCGAGGAGCTGTCTGAGATGGGGGAGATGGCCACAGCTGGTGCCGTGGTCTTCACCGACGACGGCCATGTGGTGGCGAACCCGAAGCTGATGCGCTATGCCCTGGAGTACTCCCGCATGTTTGGCCGTCCGGTGGCCCAGCACTGCGAGGACCCCGATCTGTCGGCGGGCGGTTACATGCACGAAGGGCGCATCTCCGCCCTGCTGGGGCTGAGAGGGATACCTGCTGCTTCAGAGGAATCCATCGTGGCCCGGGACATCGCGCTTTGCCGGCTGACGGGCGGCCACGTTCATTTTCAGCATGTTAGCAGCGCGGGATCAGTCGAGTTGGTCCGAGCGGCAAAGGCGGAGGGACTGCCGGTCACGGCCGAGGTGACACCGCACCACCTGCTTCTGACCGAGGACTGGGTGGCCGGAGGCAAGTGGGCCTCCGAATGGACACTGGATAGGTGGGGCAAGATCCCCACCCAGCCCTACGATACCAACACTCGGGTCGCGCCTCCGCTGCGTAGCGAGGTCGATGCGGCGGCCCTGCTGGAGGCGCTTAAGGAGGGGCTCTTCGACGCCATCGCCACCGACCATGCTCCGCACACGGTGGTGGACAAGGAGCGCGAGTATGGCAGGGCGGCCAGCGGGATCTCGGGGCTGGAGACCGCCCTGGGGGCGCTGATGACCCTGGTCCACAGGGGCGAATTGGACCTGTCGACGCTAATCCGCTATCTTACCTTGGAGCCGGCGCGTTTGATGAAGCTGCCCTACGGCACCTTGCAGAAAGGCGCTCCGGCGGACATCACTGTCTTCGATCCCAACCAGGAGTGGACGGTCGATCCGCAACGGTTCCAGTCGAAAGGGAGAAACACCCCGCTAGCTGGTGTCACGCTCCGCGGCAATGTTACGACGACGTTGGTGGGCGGCAAGGTGGTCTGTACCAAGAAGAGGACACCGTGAGGAAGAAGCTCGCAATCTTAGTATTGGAAGACGGATCGAGCTTTGTGGGCACTCCTTTTGGTGCTGACGCAGAGGCCGAAGGGGAAGTCGTCTTTAACACCAGCATGACCGGCTACCAGGAGGTGTGCACCGATCCTTCCTATCGCGGGCAGATGGTGGTGATGACCCATCCCCAGATAGGAAACTACGGCATCAGTCGGCCCGCGAACGAGTCGGTGCGTCCATGGGTTGCCGCGTTGGTCGTGCGGGATTACGCCCCTTTCTACCATCACTGGCAGGGCGAGACCAGTCTGGGCAACTGGCTTTCCCAAAATGGGGTTCCTGGGTTACAGGGGATCGACACTCGAGCCCTGACCAAGGTGCTGCGCACTCGCGGCACGATGCGGGCGCGGCTATTTCAGCGGGAGGCGATTCCCGAGGACCCCGAGCTGGAACAGATGCTGGACTCGGTGCAGCGGGTGCCCTCTCTTTCGGAGAAGGATCTCGTGGGAGAGGTCAGTGGCGCCGGTTCTCAGGCCGATGTGCTGCGGGTGGGTTTGTCCGGCGAAGGTCCCCACATCGTGCTTATGGACTACGGCGTGAAGCACAACATCATCCGGTCCATGGTGAGCCGGGGGGCCAGGGTCACTAATCTGGGCCACCTGGCCACTGCCAGAGAGGTGCTGGATCTGAATCCAGATGGGGTTCTGCTTTGCAACGGGCCTGGCGACCCGGCGAGCCTCCACCAAACGGTGGACACCGTGCGGGAACTGCTGGGAACATGCCTACCGATGATGGGCATCTGCCTGGGGCACCAGATCCTTGCTCTGGCGCTTGGCGCCACCACCAGCCGTCTCAAGTTCGGACACCATGGTGGGAACCATCCAGTCAAGGATCTCTCGACGGGTCGGGTGGACATCACGTCCCAGAACCACGAGTTTCAGGTGGATGGTGGCTCGCTACCGGCCGGCAGCGGCTTCTACGTCAGCCGCATAAACCTGAACGATGGATCGGTTGAGGGGCTGGCTCACCCATCGCTCCCCGTATTCTCGGTGCAATACCATCCCGAGGGTAGCCCCGGGCCGCAGGACAACCAGTATCTGTTCGATCGTTTCCTGGAGATGGTCAAGAATGGAAGATAAACCGATCAAGAAGGTGCTGGTGATCGGCTCCGGGCCAATCGTCATTGGTCAGGCGGCGGAGTTTGACTACGCCGGCACCCAGGCCTGCAAGGCGCTGCGGGAGGAGGGGATCACCACGGTGCTGGTGAATTCCAATCCGGCCACCATCATGACCGACGATGAGATCGCGGACATCATCTACGTGGAGCCTCTAACTGTAGAGGTTCTTGAGAGGGTGATCGAGCGGGAGAGGCCGGATGGGTTGCTGCCGACCCTGGGTGGCCAGACGGGCCTTAACCTGGCGGTGGATGTGGCCGATGCTGGCATCCTGGACCGGTTTGGGGTACGGCTGCTGGGAACACCCCTGGAGACGATCAAGCGGGCCGAGGACAGAGAGCTTTTCAAGAAGATGCTGCTGGAGATCGGGGAGCCGATTCCGGAGAGTGTCATAGCTCACTCGGTGGAGGAGGCCCGCGTCTTTGCCGAGGAGATCGGCTACCCTCTGATCATTCGACCTGCCTACACGCTAGGTGGAACCGGCGGCGGCGTCGCGAATAGTGCGTCGGAACTGGAAAGGGTGGTCCAGGGCGGCCTTGACGCCAGCCCTATCCATCAAGTGCTGGTGGAGAGATCCCTCATCGGGTGGAAAGAGATCGAGTACGAGGTGATGCGTGATGCTGCTGACAACTGCATCACCATCTGCAACATGGAGAACATCGACCCGATGGGCGTTCATACCGGGGACTCCATCGTGGTGGCTCCCAGCCAGACCCTGTCTGACAAAGAGTATCAGATGCTCCGATCAGCATCCCTGAAGATCATTCGGGCGCTAGGCATCCAGGGTGGCTGCAATATCCAGTTCGGACTGGATCCTCGCTCCACACAGTACTGCGTCATCGAGGTGAACCCCAGGGTGAGCCGTTCCTCGGCCCTCGCTTCCAAGGCAACCGGATACCCGATTGCCCGGGTGGCCGCGAAGATCGCGGTTGGTCGGCGGCTGGATGAGATCGCCAATGCCGTGACACAACAAACCACGGCGGCCTTCGAGCCCGCCCTGGATTACCTGGTGATAAAGATCCCTCGCTGGCCTTTCGACAAGTTCCCGGGAGGTGACAGGACCCTGGGCACTCAGATGAAAGCCACGGGCGAGGTGATGGCGATCGATCGTTCCTTCGAAGCGGCGCTGCAGAAGGCCGTTCGATCCCTGGAGCAGGGGAACCGAAGCCTCCTCTGGGAGGACCCTTCCTGGAAGGAGGGTAGCCACGAGGACGTGACGGACAGACTGAGGCAGTTGATCGCCGTCCCCAACGACCGGAGGTTGTGGGCGCTCATGGCAGCCCTGCGGCGAGAGGTCTCTCCCGAGGAGATCTATCGGATCTCGGGGGTCGATCCATTCTTTCTTTCGAAGCTGTCGCGGATCGTCGCGATGGAGCGGAGGCTGCTGAGTGAGAGGATGACGGCAGGGCTCATGGCCGAGGCGAAGCGACTCGGGTTCTCCGATGGCCAGATCGGTACGCTCGCGGACCTCCTTCCTGAGCAGGTAAGGGAACTGAGACAGAGCTGGGGGATCAAGCCTGTATACAAGATGGTGGACACCTGCGCCGCGGAGTTCGCGGCGGCCACCCCGTACTTCTACAGTTCGTACGAGACGGAGAACGAGGCCCAGCCCCTGGACGGAGAGGCTACTCTCGTGCTCGGGTCGGGTCCCATTCGGATAGGGCAGGGGATCGAATTCGATTACTGTAGTGTGCGTTCGGCCATGGAGTTGAAGGAGGCCAACGTTCACTCCATCATGGCCAACAGTAACCCGGAGACCGTGAGCACCGACTTCGATGCCTCTTCTCGGCTCTACTTCGAGCCGTTGGACGAGGAGAGCGTCCGGGACATCCTGGAGAACGAAACAGGACTGAGGACTCAGGACCCAGAACTGAGTGTGGAGGTCTTCTCTCAGTCCTCAGTCCTCAGCCCTCAGTCCTTCGCCGACAATGGGAACGGCGGAGTGGTGCATGCCCCCGGCGTCATCGTCCAGTTCGGTGGCCAGACGGCCATAAACCTGGCGGCTCGCCTGGAGAAGGCCGGGGCCAGGATTCAAGGGAGCAGCGTGGAGGCCATCGACCTGGCGGAGGATCGCCGCCGGTTCGAGGACTTCCTGAACAAGCTGGGCATCCCCCAGCCACCTGGGGCCGGGGTTACCAACCTGGAGGAGGCGCTGCTCACAGCCCAGACCATCGGCTACCCGGTGCTGATCCGGCCTTCCTACGTGTTGGGCGGCCGGGCGATGGAGATCGTGCACAACGCCAGCGAGATGGTGCGCTACACTTCGGCCGCAGCCGAGTTCTCTTCGGGTCGCCCATTCCTGATCGACAAGTATCTGGGCGGCAAGGAGGTGGAAGTAGACGCCATTTGCGATGGGGAGCAGGTGCTGATCCCGGGCATAATGCAACACATCGAGAGGGCAGGTGTCCACTCCGGGGATAGCATGGCGGTGTATCCGGCCCTGGACCTGACGGTGCGCGAGACCGAGGCCATAGTAGACTACACTACCCGCATGGGGCAGGCCCTGGGGGTGCGGGGTCTCATGAACGTGCAGTACGTCATCTATCAGCGCGAGGTGTTCGTTCTGGAGGTGAACCCCCGGGCCAGTCGCACCGTGCCATTCCTTAGCAAGGTGACGGGAGTGCCGATGGTGAAGGTTGCGACTCGTGTCATGCTGGGTGAGACGCTGAGCCAGCAGGGATATCAGGGCGGGTTGTGGCCGGAGCGGCGTCTGGTGGCCGTTAAGGCGCCCGTATTCTCCATGAGCAAGCTCTCCAATGTGGATACCTACCTTGGACCCGAGATGAAGTCCACCGGCGAGGTGATGGGTGTGGACATCGACTTCTCATCCGCCCTGGTGAAGGCTCTGATGGCCGCGGGCATGATGTTGCCCCCCGCCGGCGCGATACTCTTCTCCGTCAGCGACCGGGATAAGCCGGAGGCCCTTGATATCGCCCGTCGCTTCCACGAGCTGGGTTATCAGCTGTATGCCACGGAGGGGACGGCGCGGCTGTTTGAGGCGGTGAAGTTGCCTGTTCAGGTCATCACCAAGAAGCTGGACGAAGGGCACCCCAATGTGCTGGATGTGATACGAGAGGCTCGGGTGCAGGGTGTCGTGAACACTATGACCGGGGATAGGGTGCCGATGCGGGACGGTTTCGAGATTCGACGTGCCGCGGCGGAGCGGCGCATCCCCTGCTTCACCTCGCTGGACACGGCACGGGCCGTAGCCGAATCGCTTGCCTCCCGCGGACTGAACTTCAACGTGTGGCCGCTGAAGGAGTACCGGGAGAACACCCAGCGGGTGCGCCCCTCCAGGGCCTGGGAGAGGGCAAACTGAGATGTGTCCCCTCCCCCTTTGGGGGAGGGTTAGGGGGAGGGCTGAGGCTATGCCGTTCAGATAGCCCTCACCCCGTAAACATGCCCTCTGGCATGTTTACGCCTCTCCCAGCGGGAGAGGGAGTCTCTCGCGTGCCTGCCTCTCCTAGAGAGGGAGGTAGAGAACGACAGATGAAACTCGAAGCCGCCGAGATAATTGAAAACCGCCGGATCACCACGGATTTGTGGGAGATCACTCTGCGGGCGCCTCAGATAGCCCGAGAGGCACGGCCGGGGCAGTTCGTCCATGTGAGGCTGGTGGACGGACTAGACCCGCTGCTGCGCCGCCCGATGAGCATCTATCGGATAGGGCATGGGACGGTGGGGTTGCTTGTGAGGCCCGCGGGAAGGGGCAGCCGGATGATAGTGGAGAAGGCGGTGGGGGAGCATCTCGACTGCATGGGGCCCCTGGGGCACGGCTTCACGGTGCATCCTGGCAGCCGCAACCTTCTCTTGATTGGGGGCGGCAGTGGGATCGGCCCCATGGTGGCGCTGGCCGACTTGGCCGTTGCCAGAGGGCTCGCGGTGGTGCTGCTGTTCGGCTTCCGGTCCGCTGATCGGGTGTACCCCAGCGGACTGCTGCCCGCGGAGGCGGAGTACGCGGTCGCTACCGACGACGGCTCGGTGGGTCACCGCGGCCTGGTGACCGATCTGGCCCGCGACTACCTGGGGTGGGCCGATGCCATCTACGCTTGCGGCCCGAAGCCGATGTTTCTGTCGTTGCTAGACATAACACGCGAGGCGAATCTTCAGAAGTCGGTGCAGGTTTCCCTGGAGGAACACGTGGCCTGCGGGGTAGGGGCCTGCTTCGGCTGCGTGGTGGAGACCCGACGCGGGGAGATGAAGAGCGTCTGCGAGGACGGCCCCGTCTTCGAGATGCGAGAGTTGGCGTGGGGATAAACGAGAATTGCCAATGGCAGTTGACCTATCGGTAGAGCTAGCGCCGGATCGAAAAGAGGGTTTGCGGCTGGAGAACCCAGTGATGGTGGCTTCGGGCTGCTTCGGATGGGGTGCCGAGTACGCTCGCTTGATCGACATCCAGAGGCTAGGCGCCATCATCTCCAAGGGCACTACCTTGCGTCCCCGGCGAGGTAACCCGATGCCACGGCTGGCGGAGACCCCGGCTGGGATGCTGAATGCCATCGGCCTGCAGAACATCGGCGTGCGAAGGGTCATTTCCGAGAAGGCTCCCCTCTGGGCTACCTGGAACGTGCCGGTGCTGGTGAATGTTGCCGGCGACGACCTGGATGAGTTTTGCGAGTGTGCTGCATCGCTGGACGGAGTGCCTGGCGTGGCTGGGATAGAACTGAACGTCTCCTGTCCGAACGTTCGAGCAGGAGGGGCCGTCTTCGCGTGCGATCCGTATGCCGCGGCGGAGGTGACGGCGGCCGTGCGCCGATCCACCACCCTGCCGCTCATGGTAAAGCTCTCTCCCAATGTGGGCGACATCGTGGCCATCGCACTTGCCGTGGAGGAAGCGGGCGCCGACAGCATATCCCTGATCAATACCCTGGTGGGAATGAAGATCGATGTGAGACACCGCGGGCCATTCCTGGGGAACGTCACAGGAGGCCTGTCGGGGCCGGCGGTGCGCCCGGTGGCGGTCCGGATGGTGTATCAGGTGGCACAGGCGGTCCACATCCCAGTGGTGGGGTTGGGCGGGATCGTTTCCACCGAGGATGCTCTGGAGTTCCTGATGGCCGGTGCCTCGGCGATCCAGGTAGGGACGGCCGTCTTCGTCGATCCGACCACTCCCCTGCGGATCATCGATGGTCTCGCCCAGTTTATGGAGCAGGAGGGGTTGTCCCACCTGGACGATCTGGTGGGGGCGGCCAATCCTCGCTTCCTGGGGTCCGCGAAGCCATCGACGTAGACAGAACTGCCGGCCTGATCTGTCGGTACAAGAAGAAAGGTGGTTGACTCCGCCTGTAGCGGTATCAACCACCTTTCTCGTTCTGCGGCCAACCGGTCGCTGTTCGACCGGCTGCGGCGCTGCCCACTCTGGCAGGGTGCAGCCAAAAGCAGGATACGTTCCACTGCCCTTCACGTCTGGCATGGTTCTGCGACGGTGTGCCAGACGTAGGGGCGAGCGGCGCTCGCCCTGGGGCCAGGATGGGCCACTGGAGACACCAGGGCGACCGGCCGGTCGCCCCTACTGTTACTCTATCTCGCCGTTTCTGTGAACCATGCCTAACGTCTGCCTGCCGACGCGCCGGCGAAGTCCACCGCCGAGAACTCTCGTCGCGTTCAGTGGCAGAACAGTACTGGTTGGCGGAAAAGTATAAAGGAGTTGATTGGTCCTGCCGATTATTTCTCTGTACTAATCTGTCCACAGGAGAAGAACGATGAGTGACGCGGTCCGGGTGAATAACAGGCGAGGCGTCATTGGCTTCGGCGGATGGTCTCTGAGGCTCAAACTCACCCTCCTTACATTGGCGGCCTCGCTGATCCCCGTTCTCGTCCTAAGCTACCTGGATGGTATCCGTGTTCATGAGGCGTTGGTGAGCCATGTGGACCCGATGGCGGGATCGGCGCTGGCTGTGTCCGTTGCCGCGCTGGTGGTGTCCGGAATTCTCTCTTTCCTTGTTGCGAGCTCATTGTCTGGTCCACTGCGCCGTCTGGCCAAGGATGCCGGAAGGCTATCCATGGGTGATCTGGACAGAACATTTGCCGAGAGAGGACGCGCTCGCTTGAGAGACGCCGTGGCCGCTCAGATGGGTCAGGGCCGGTCGTCGGCAGAGCCGGGAATCGACGAGCGGGTGTGTGGCGAGAGAAGACAGCTGGCGAGTCGCATTGCTGCCGAGGAGTCGGTGGTGTCGGCTGTAGCCGGTCTGGGTCACGAGGCAAAGGCCCTTCAGCAGCTGCTGCTGAGCCGGCAGCAGTCGAACCCCACTTTCACGGGCGTGTTCGTCATGGACGCAACGGGCAGATGCATCGCGGCGGCGGATCCGAAGATGGTGGGCAAGAGTTACGACTTCCGGCCCTACTTTCGGGAGGCCATAAAGGGCAAGCTCTACACCTCCGATCTATCGATCAGTGTTGACACGCTCTCCCCTCAGGTGGTTCACACCGCACCGGTTCGATATCGTGGCCAGATCATGGGGGTAGTCGCGCTGCGGAGCGACGCTTCTGAGGAGTTCAAGCTGGTTACCTCCG
>DAHXJB010000517.1:0-1561 GCA_027372455.1 Chloroflexota bacterium
GAGAGGTGCTTGGCGCTGTTCAGCCACATCAGACGGTCGGCCAAGCCTGCAGGTAGGTGTCTTTTCGTTTGCGGTCCTTGGGGCTAACCTGTCAGTCACTCGCTGCTGAGGTCATCGGTGCCACCGTCCGCGCGCGGCCACGTGCCCGCCACGCGCAGACGGTGGCAACCAGCAGCAGGATAGGCAATGGGGGAAAGGGGAGGGTCAGCCTGGGCGTCGTGCTCAACAGAAGGACAGCGTTGAAGAGCAGGATCCATCCGGCTAGGATCCAAAGACTACGGTGCAGTTCCCGGAGGCCCCTGGCGACCCAAATCACCGGTCCCACCATGAGCACCAGGCTATGGCTCAGTGCGTGCGGCGCGATCAGCAGGGAGAGGCAGACAGCCGACGTGATGGCGAACCGCCACTCGCCGGGACTGTTGGGTGGATTGCGCCACCACGCCCATCCCAGCCATGCAACCGCGACGAGGATAGAGGCCGCTGCCAGCTCTTCACTGAGGCGGCCGGGGCCAACCACGTGCCACAAGAAGCCCAGGACGGTGGTGTCTCGGATTGGCGGGAACCGCTTGAGCAATGTGTAGCTCTCGAGGTGAAAGGCGCTCACCAAACCTGAGACTCCGATGGTGGCGAGGGCGATGAGCGAGATGGCAGCCAGACAGGCAAAGGCAGCTCGGATGACCGGATCGCGCCAGCGCTGAACTGCGGGAACGATCAAGGCGATAAGAAGGTCAGGCTTGAAGGTGAATACAAACACCGCCGCGGCGCATCGAGGGAGCCACAGTCGCACAGATGGAATTCGGAGCGCACTGGTGAACAGAGCTAAGCAGATCGGCCAGAGTAGGTCGTACTGTCCCTTCCCCAGCGCCAGGTAGGTGGGATAGCAGGCCAGTGCTGCCGCACCGACGAGGATCGCATCGTGGGCAGGCAATTCCAGTCTGGCGATCCAGAATGTGCCGACCACTAGCAGCGCCAGACACACTCCGTCCCAAGCAAGAAAGGCCTGGTGAAGCGGAAGGACGGTGAAGGGAATTACCACCCACGCCGCCGTGGGGGGATTGACGAATGGGTCGAGGAATTCACGTTGGTGTCCACCCCCAAGGATACGGCCGGCGGCAATTTGAAAAGAGAGAGAATACATGCGGTGAGCCGCGTCGAGGCCGCCCAGGCGCAGGGCGCGGGCGACCGTGTAGAAGGCGGCGAAGTCGGGCGGATGTTGCTGGTCTATCCCGGCTGCGACCAAGACAACGTAGCCGACGAAGACCGCAAAACACGCCACCAAGAGCAAGCGCTTCCTCTCCCTTGGTGTCCGAATCCTTCGTGGCTTCACGACCTTGGACATTTGAGGGGGCTCTCGAACTCACTGCTAGTCGGATTGGGCCGGGTCGGTCCCATGGTATGGGACCGACGGCCGCGCAGGGTCAACCTTCCGACCACTCCGGTCGTTGGGCATGAGCGCTTCTCTGCCGGTGGGTTCCGCAGTGCCGAGCTCCCAGTCCAGTGGCGAGACTTCACGGTGCCCGACGGGGGGCCTGGAAGTGGAGGAGACTTAGTCCGCCCTTCG
>DAHXJB010000522.1:0-10845 GCA_027372455.1 Chloroflexota bacterium
CAGACCCTTCTCTTTCAGGTAAGCCATGGTGGTGGAGGTCTCCAACTCGCCGGCGTGCCAGCCCGGGGTTTCCTCGGCGGGTCCCTGAAGCAGGTCGGCAACCACCACGCAGTCCCGCTCCGTGGGCGTCTTGTAGTAGGCGCAGAAGGCGCCGGTTTCGGCCCGAAGCGTCCGCAACACCTCTTTCTGCGGCCCCATGTTGGTGCCGTGATGGGAGACGAACACCAGTTTGTTGAAACCGGCGAAGATCAGGCTGCGGCCGATCGAGTATAGAACCATTCGATAGACGTCGGCGGGAAGTGAGATGCTGCCGGTTCCCCATCCGGCCTCGCCCATGTGATGAGGTGAGTGTCCGAAGGGCATGAGAGGGGAGAAGGGGACATTCGCCTTGACGGCGGCTCTCTCGACGCTACCCATGGTGGTGTAGGAATCAACCCCCAGGGGCACGTGGTGTCCATGCTTCTCCATGCTCCCCACGGGGATCATCACCACGTCGTTGCCGGCCTTGATCCACTCGGCCACGTCGGTCCAGGGCATCTCCAGTAGGTTGTACTTTTCTAGCTTTGCCAAGGTGTTCCTCCTTGCAGTCATTGCGATTTCGTTATTGGCGTAATCGGCTTGCCCGACGACTGCCTCACAACAAGTCGGGTGGGCAGGTAGAGGGGGTGCTCGACGGGTTCCCCGGCCAGGGTTCTCAGCAGCAGCCGTGCGGCCGAAGCGCCCATCTCATAGGTGGGCAGGGCGATGGTGGTGAGGCTGGGCCTTACGTAGCGACCGGCGGGGACATCATCGAACCCCACCACGGCCAGTTCATTCGGCACGTCGATGCCGAGGTCGAAGGCCGCGGACATCGCCCCGAGGGCCATCTGATCGTTGGCGGCGAAGAGGGCTGTGGGTTTCCGGCTGGCGTTATCCAGAATGGACACCGTTAGCCGATAACCGCTCTCGAAGGCAAAATCCCCACCCTGGATCAGCTCCTCCGTTACGCCGTCGCTCAGCTCCTCCATGGCCTGGCGGTACCCCTTCAACCGGTCCCGGGCACTGGTGAGGTTGCGGGGACCACCCAGAAAAGCGATGCGTCGGTGACCCAGGCCCAGCAGGTGCGAGGTGGCCTCGTAGGCGGCGGCCAGGTTGTTCACCTGAACAGAAGGGAAGGGCCACCGATGTCTGCCTACCAGCACCACCGGACCACCCAGCTCTTCCAGTTGGATCGATTCCCCATCGCTCTCGATGCCTCCCCCGGCGAAGATGATCCCGTCTGCCTGCTTCTCCCTCAACACCTCCAGGTAGCTGCGCAGCTTGGCGAGCTTGCGGTCGGTGTTGCAGAAGATAACGGTGTAGTCCTGCTCGCTGGCGACATCCTCGACACCTCGGGACAGGAGGGGGTAGTATGGGTTGGAGATATCGGGGATGATCAGGGCGATGGTTCGGGTGGACTTGCCCAGAAGCCCCCTGGCCAGGGGGCTGGGGCGGAAGTCCAGGGCATCGATGGCTTCCTGGACCCGTTGCCTGGTCTCGGGGCGCATGGGGTAGCCGGTGTCGTTTAGAACCCTGGAGACGGTGGTTATGGACACCCCGGCCCTGGACGCGACATCCTGGATTGTGGAGGACCGCTTTTCCACTTAGCAAGCGCTTTCAGAAAAGGTTTTCTATCCGGTCGCCATTGTAGGCGCGCTCCTTCAGCCTTGTCAAGAGTCTTGCTCTCGCCTGCATTTATGGTTCGTGCCAACGCCCCGGAAGCAATCGGAATGTCAGTGGCACCGCGATTGCCGGATTATCCTTGGTCGACCCCTGCGGTGCTTGTTTCGCCACACGAAATAGGGGCAGCAGGAAGACAGCGCGATGAGGAGAGGGAGCTACATCGAAACAGGGGAGGGCCCCGGTCTCGCCGTTCGCCTGATGCGAAGAGTGAGGTCGAGGCTGAGCCGGCTTGCCCCTCGTACCGTTCGGGGGAACCTGATTCTCCTCTTGTTGTTGGTGTTTCTTCCCATCATGGCGATCATAGGGGGCATCTATTACAGCTGGTTTCAAACCCGGTATAACGATGAGCTCCAATTTAATCTGGTGTTGGCCCGGTCCATAGGCAAGACCTTCGAGGACTACGTGGCGGACGTGTCTCACCAGGAGTTGGCCCTCGGAGACGCTCTTACCCTGCAACCGCCCCCTACGCCCGCGCAGCAGACACAGCTGTTGAAGTCGAACAACAGCGCATATCCTTCCATTCGCGAATTTGCGTGGGTGAATCCCCAGAGGCAGGTCATCGCGTCCAGCGAACCCCAGCTCGTTGGGCGGCAGGTTGGCGATCGCCCCTATTTCCGGCAGATCGTGGCTGGCAAAACGGAGGTGGTTAGTGACCTGTTTGTCAGTCGGGTCAATGGACAGCTGACTTTCACCATCGCTCGGGGCATCAGGGACGGCGCTGGCAGGCTTCAAGGCATTGTCGTCGCGTCAGTGGACCCGTCCCGTCTCGGGGGGGTGTTGAACGTGAAGCGCGCCGCGGGATCGTCCATTCTTGTGCTCGACTCTCGTGGTTTTCTGGTGTTCCGCGACCCCCCTATCAATCTGCCCTTCGATAAGCGCGATCTCGCGGGTACAGATCCCTTGATCGATGAAGCCCTGAAGGGACAGGAGGTCAAGGGCAGCTTCAAGTCGGTCATCGATAGAGCGGAGAGGATGGGGGGATTTGTCCCCATCACTCCCATTGGCTGGGTTGCCTCTGCCAGTAGCCTCCAGTCGGAGGCGACGGCCCTGATAATTGGGGAACTGATCGGTGACTCGGTGGCGTTTCTGGTGGTGGTGGCGCTGGCCGTGTTGGGGGCCATTCTCATTGTTCGGCGGATCGTCGATCCCATAGGGCGGTTGGAGGAGCATGCGCTGGCTGTTGCGCGTGGAGATCTGACACATCGGGTCGAGGGCGGAGGGCTGCTGGAGTTGGCAGCGTTGGCAGCTGCCTTCAACCGAATGGCCGAGGAGATTCGAGTTCGGGAGCAGGAGCGGGATGAGTATGTCCACATGATCTCTCACGATCTGCGGGTGCCGCTGACCGTGATCCAGGGGCAGGCCCAACTGCTTCAGCGAGTGCTGGGCAGAGCGGGCTTGGCCGCACGCGAGGGGCGTAGTGTGGAGGCTATTATCACCAGTTCCCAGCGGATGAACGCCATGATCCAGGATCTGGTGGACAGAGCCAGGATGGAGTCCGGGCAGCTGACCCTCGAGCGAACGGCCGTGGACTTGCACGCCTTTCTGCTGGAGTTGAAGGATAGGCTTGCCGGCACCCTGGACGTCAGCCGTCTGGTGATCGATGCGCCACCCGATCTTCCGCGGGTTTTTTCCGACCCGAATCGACTCGACCGGATATTGATGAACCTGCTGACCAACTCCTTCAAGTACTCCGACCCAGGCACAGAGATCCGGGTGAGCCTGTCCAGGCGGGAGAGGCAGGTGGCGACCACGGTGTCGGATATCGGTCCGGGCATATCTCCGGAGGAGTTGCCTCATCTGTTCGAGCGATATCGCCGAACCCGAACAGCCAGGGAAACACGCGAAGGTCTGGGGCTTGGGCTGTACATCACTAAGGGACTGGTGGAAGCTCACGGTGGCCGAATATGGGCGGAGAGCCATCCAGGACGTGGAAGTAGCTTCAGCTTCACCCTTCCCGTGGCCCGTCACCCTCAGCCCTCGGACCGCAAACCCAAACCCGATTGACAGCCGGGCGGCTGCATCCCGACAATGGCTCCGCCGAACTGCTGGATCTCGAGGTCGAGATGCCAGCACCCAGCACCCGGTATCCAGAACTCAATCATGGTTTCCCCCTTTCTTTCATGCGGTCACGCGGCGGTCCACAAGAGGTGCGCCAGCGACGGGTATAGAGAATGCTCACGCCTCAAGCAGAGACCTTGAGCCGGGCATGGAAAGGCACCACCGACCCAGAGGCTGGGACGGGTGTCTGCTCTCACCTCGGTATCTCGCACTTGATGTCGGGGAGGTAGGGAAGATAGATGGAGAAGGTGGAGAAGCTCTCACTCATGGCGATCTTTGCTCATCCGGATGACGAGTCTTTCGGCAATGGAGGGACTCTGGCCAGGTACGGAGAAGAAGGGGTGTCCACCTACCTGTTGTGTGCCACCCGGGGTGAGGCCGGGGAGATCAGCGATCCAGCGCTGGCAACACGCGATAACCTGGGTCAGGTGAGGGAGCAGGAGTTGAGGTTGGCCTGTTCCATCCTTGGAATTCGGGAGCTGAGATTCCTGGACTACGTGGATGGCACCCTGATGGGCATCGATCAGGAGGAGTGCACCGGGAAGATGGTGAGGGCGATCCGTGAGTTGATGCCTCAGGTGATCTTCACCTTCGGGCCCGACGGGGTCTACGGCCATGCGGATCACATCGCGGTGAGCCAGATGGCGACGGACGCTTTCCATCGAGCAGGGGACAAGTCATCTTTTCCGCGGCATTTTCGGGATGGGCTGAGGCCGTGGACAGCTCTGAAGCTATACTACGTGGCTCCTCCTCGGGAGCGGTTCGTGCGGATGGGCGAGCAGGCAGCCCGATTGCAACCTCACACAGCCTGGGATAGCCGGGATTGGGATACATTTGGGACCCCGGAAGCGGACGTAACCACCTGCGTCGACGTCGGCAGGTATGTGGATACCAAGCTGGCTGCCATAGCGGCCCACCAGACTCAGATCCCGGAGGATCATCCATATGCGCTGCTACCCAGGGATGTGCTGAGAGAGTTCTTCAGGGAGGAGTGCTACGTATTGGCCGAGAGCAGGGTCGGTGCGCCACTGGCCCGTGAGTCCGACCTGTTCGAGCGGGTAGGTGAGCTGAAGCAGGGGTAGGGCACAACCGCCCAACGACGAGACTGAGTAACGAGGCATGGCCGTCTAATCTGATGGCTGCAGGAAGCTCGGAAACGTGGAATTGACAGCGGGTGTTGGCTGGCATATCGTTGTGGCTGAGCAGAAGTTCGCCCGCGCCGCAGAACCGGAGAGGACGGCTCTCCTGTCTCCTCGGTAGAGCACCTTCTCGGAGGTCGTCGTGCTTCCGCCTCTCCTCCTTGCCCTGGCCATGATCATATTTTCCCCAAACATGTTTGGGGATCCGCCTCCCCAACTCTCCGCGCAGGATCGGTTGCCCGTGCTTTTCGTTGTCGATGGCTCCCACGGGGTTGCTCCCGCGGATTTCGACGCGGACAGGGCATCACAGCTGCTGATGGATGGGGTGGTGGCCCGGTTGAAAGCCGCGGTAGTGGCAGTGGAGAGTATTACGCCGCGCAGCTATCTGATCGGGTTTGACCAACCGGAGGGGGCGGCATCGACCGCGCCTCAAGCCTCCTCCAGCCAGGTTGCTCTTCCCGATAAGGTGGTCCGCCTATCTGTGGGCTTCAACAGTGCTACAACCCCCTATGCTTCGGGCACCGTGACCCGTTTCGGGGGTGATGGGGACGCGGCATGGCGGCTTGCCCAAGGGCTTCAACGCAATCTCGTCGGGGGGCTCTGGGATGTGCTTGGCTACAACAGCTATGATCGTGGCGTGGTAGAGGAAACTGGAAACCAAGCGCCGGGCAGACCGCAAGGGTTGCCCCAGGGATCACCCTGGGTGGCTACCTATCCACTCTTCGCCACCAATGCTACCGAGCGGGCGATCCTGGAGTCTCCGGATGGGCTCGATCTGATCTCCAGCGCGCTTGCTAACAGCCTGCACGACTACCTGAATCCGGTTCTACCCACCCCGGATCGGAGCCCCCGGCTGGGATGGCGCAGCGATACCCCATGGCGACCCGTGACCCCCGAGGCGATCACGCACGCCGACCACAGCACGAAGCTGGCTCTGACGTTCGACGGTGGGGCTTCATCGGTGCCCACCCCGGCTATTCTGGACGCCTTGCGAGCGGCGGGGGTTCACGCCACCATATTCTTGACCGCGGATTTTGTGGAGAAGAACCCGGCGCTCGTGGTCCAAATGGCCAAGGACGGCGACGAGTTTGGCAACCATAGCTCGACTCATCCCGACATGACCACTGTATCGAACCAGAGGATGATTGCCGAGCTGGACAGGTTGGAATCCGATGTGGTGGCTCTCACCGGGAAGAGTACCCGTCCCTGGTTTCGTCCTCCCTATGGCGCCTACAACGACCGTGTGCTGAGGACCGCGGCGGAGCAAGGCTACTACAGTGTCCTCTGGACCGCCGACAGCGCGGATTGGAGGGATAATGTGTCGCCGGCTACCGTCGAGGCTCGGCTGCTGAGGTATGCTGCTCCGGGTGCCGTGCTGATAGAGCATCTGGGGAGCCCCCAATCGGCCCAGGTGCTGCCGGACGTGCTGGCCAAACTGAAGCAGCGAGGCTTCAGCTTCGGAACCCTGTCGCAGCTGTTCGGCGACAACGGACCGTAGGGTTTTGGCGGAGTGGTACAACGGATGCCCCGAGTTCCCCTGAGTTCCTCGTGAGTGTCGCCAACCTGCGCAGGAAGCTGAGATGGATCGAATCCTGGTGATGCGGGGCGGTGCCCTCGGGGACTTCGTCCTGGGCTTGCCGGCCCTGAGGACCCTCCGCGAGGGCTACCCTCAAGCCAGATTGGAGCTGATAGCTCCGTCGGCTGTTCTCCCCCTGGCCGCCAGTCTCGTGGATGTGATGGCACCACTGGAGCGGGCTGGGCTGTCCTCGCTGTTCGGCGACTCGGCTCAGCTTCCCGAGGAGGTTGCCTCCCGCTATCGGGATCTCGATCTGGTGGTGCTGTGGATTGGGGACGCTGAGGGCTCGGTGCGCCGCAACTTCGAGAGGTTGGGCGCTCGCCGCGTGCTCTGGGCTCCGGCGCTACCGCCGCCTGGACGCCACGCCACGGATCACCTGCTGGAGACACTGGAGCCGTTGGGGATAGGTAGGTATCAGAAAGTCTTTAACAGTTCTGGGGACACCCCAGACCCTGCCAGAAGGGGGTCCGCCCCTTCTGGACATCCCCTGCACCCATCGCTTGCTGCCGACCGGCCAACGGTCGCCCTGCATCCGGGGAGCGGCGGCGACTGGAAGAGGTGGCCGGTGGAACGTTTCTCCTGGGTAATCGATCGTCTGGCTGAGGCGGGTGTGGGGGTAGTGGTGGTCCAGGGACCGGCCGATGTGGTGGTAGTGGAGCGGTTGCTGGCCAGCCTGCATGGGAAGCCACCTCCGGTGGTGTCCGGCCTGAGGGTGGAGGAGCTCGCGGGCTTACTGAGCCTCGCCTCGGGCTACCTGGGCAACGACTCGGGGGTTACCCACCTGGCGGCCGCCGTCGGAACCCCCACGGTGGCGATCTTCGGCCCCACCGATCCCGTCCAGTGGGGACCCAGGGGGCCGAGAGTGGTGGTGCTACGAGCCGAGCAGTTGTGCATACCCTGCGGGCGTGAGAAAGCTGCTCTCTGCCGGAACCGCGTGTGCCTGTCGAACGTGACCGTGGATCAGGTGCTCGGCGTTTTAGTGCCTCTATTGTTGTAAACGCTCCGATGGCCCGGCACGTTGTCACCATGTCTCGGAATAGCCACAGCGTACACCACTCCAAGAAGAGCCACAAACATTGTCGACCAGTCGTACGATTCAGATTTGTTCACTCGGCGCAGGTCGAAATCACGGAGTTGAGCCTTCATATCTTCTCGAATCTCTATTCCGCTCCTGGGATCGTTGCTGGCTGGAAGTGGAATTGGGTGCTGAAGTAGATCGGTGAATAGGTAACTACTTGAGGTCCATAACAGGCTTGCCTCGCCCCCGAAATAGGGCTCGGGTCTCGCCAGTCGCTCGCATTCGTAGTAGATACCACCGTATAACAGCAGCACTAAGATCAAGAGAAGAAGCTTTCTTGGTGTCTGGCCAATCCAGCGAATTAACATTCGATAACTCACGAATAAGCCATATGCCAATGTGAGGACAGTATAGGGGATGGCGGAAGACCAGTGACGGAGGACATCAACCGGTGTGTATGACATTAGAATCAGCGGATGTATGAGGAGACTGGATGCAAGATATCCAACGCCAAGACCCGGGATGAAGAGCAGAGCTGGTCGCGTTCTTAACAGTGCTGCTGACCCAACCATGATGAAGAAAAAGGCAAGAACACCGAGAACAGAGAGCTGGAATGCGTTAAGTCCGATGGCCTGAATATACCAGGGAAGGGCGAAATAGTGTAATAAGGAAAGGTTGGAATTTACATACTGAAGACCAATGGTGCCCCCGAAGGTGGTAGGCCAGAGGGATCCTTCAACAGAATGGTAGGTGAGGGCGAATGGCGCTAGCAGCAGCAGATATGCCAGTACGCTTATCCAGTACTGTTTTTTTCGCCACTGGATTACCGCCAGCATGAGCATTATTGCTATCGAGAAGTCGAGGCCTTCTGGCCTTGCATTGGCCGCAAGTCCGACTGCGGCACCAAGAGCGATCCACCATTTCCAATGTTTGTCGTCGTTGGCCTTCGCGGCGAGGGCGGCAACTATTAGTAGCACGACCACGAACAGGGTATCAGGTACTGGTGTTCCTAGGACGTGAATCTGATATGGTGGGAAGAGCGACAGCAGCATGGCGGTGGCGTAAGCCAGAGGGCGGCTGTCGGTCAGCTGCCGGCAGGCCCAGTACAGAACCAGCGGGAAGATGGCAGCTAGGGCCGCTAAGGGGATAACGAGCCCGACCGTGGTTTGACCAAAGATGGCGAAGGAGATGGCTAGAAGGACGGGTAGCAAAGGCACTGCTGGGCTGTCCGCTGTCATTCCCGCGCGTACCAGGTCCTTGCCTGCTATGTGGACCGGATAAGGGTCTCGCGCCAGGAGCGCCATGGCCGCTTGGCTGTACTTCCCAATGTCGTCGCTGATCGGGGAAACGCTGCTCATGCCCTGTAGGATGCCGACTGCCGCGAGGCATCCTAGCATAATAGCGGTGCTGTGCCTTGAAAATGCGCGGTTCAAAGCGGCGATCAAGCCCAGTCCGGGATATCGCAGGATAAGGATGGAGGCCCTCTGGATACTGTACATCAAGATGCCAAGGAGGAATGCCCCGATGACGAATTGCATGTGCCAGTAGGGCCATTCCAAGATGTTGTTGGCCTGGTCGGATAGATATACCAGGGAAAGAGCCGCCAGACAAAGAAGGACCCAGGGGGCTGATCCCAACCCCGCAGCTGCCGTCATTTGCCGCGAGTCGGCGGCCGAACCGAATGCCTCTTCGTAGTAGTTCCACCACCAGAGCATTGAGACCACGAACAGGACCAGGAACGTCATTGCCCATGACCGAGTTACCTGCCATGGCAGTGCCCGGCCATCAATGACGACCGTCCACATCCATGCGGTTAGCCCGCTCAAGCATAGGGAAGAGGCTGTTACTAGCTGGGACTTTCTCTTGATAAGGCCCGTGGTCGCGGTGGGTAACGATTGGCTCATCTTTCTGACCACGATTTCATGATCCAAGTCTCCCGGTTTATCCCAAGTGAGTCATAGTCGAGTACTCCGATTACTCCCGCGGCCAGGAGCCCAACACCTTCACCATGGAGCTCTGCTGCTCTAACTCACCAAGCGCCGCCTTCACGTTGGGGTCGGACGCGTGGCCTTGCATCTCCATGAAGAACAGGTAATCCCAGGCCTTTCTCTTGGAGGGACGGGACTGGATGTGGCTCAAACTGACGCCGGCCAGGGCGAAGACTCCCATCATGTCGTGAAGTGCCCCCACTCGATCCTTGATGCTGACCATCACCGCGGTGCGATCCCGACCAGTGGGGCCCGGCGATTCGGTCCCCACCACCAGAAAACGAGTGATGTTGTTTGATGAATCCTGGATGCCGGCCTCGAGGATCTCCAGGCCGTAGATCTCCGCTGCCATGGAGGGGGAGATCGCCGCACCCGTGGGATCGGCCGCGGCCTGCTCGGCGGCTCGGACCGTGCTGAGTGACTGCACCAGCTCCACCTTCGGAAGGTTGGCTGCCAGCCATTCACGGCACTGGGCGAGTGCCTGTGGATGTGAGTACACGGTCTGGATCTCCTCTTTCCGGCAACGCGCCATAAGGTTCTGGACGATGGTCAAGCTCAGCTCGGCGCAGATCTTCAGCTCCGAGTCGATGAAGCTGTCCAGGGTGAACAGAACGCTTCCCTCGGTGGAGTTCTCCACCGGCACCACCCCGTAGTCGGTGGCCCCCCTCTCCGTCTCCAGAAATACGTCTCGAATGCTGCCGGCCGGGATCAGCTCGGTGGCATCGCCGAACAGCTGCAGTGCGGCCTGATGAGAGAAGGTGGCGGCCGGCCCCAGGTAGGACACCCGGAGCTTGCGTTGAAGGCTTCGGGATGAGGATAGGATCTCTCGGTAGATCGATCTGAGGTGCTCCGGCTTCAACGGACCCTGGCTGGCGGCCAGAACGTTCTCCATCACCATCCGTTCCCGATCCGGGACGAAGACGGTGGCACCGCTTCGACTCTTCCGGCGAGCGACCTCCAGCACGACCTCAGCGCGCCGGTTCAAGAGCCTCACCAACGAGGCATCGACCTCGTCGATCTCTCGACGCAGGCTCTCCAATTCGCTATCGCTCATGAGGCGCTCTCCTGACTGACGGAATGTGGCCCGGGCAAAGGGCGTTGGGATTCTACCGCATTGCTGCCGTTACGCGCCATCGGACGCTCCACCTCGCTTGCCCCATCCTGCTATTGTCCGTTACCTTGAGCTGTGCTAGTCTGATGATCGATTGGCAGCAGAGAATCAACCTTCAGCTGCCGGCTCTTTCGTTCCATCAGTCAGCCGAAAGTCGATATCCGGCAGCTTTCGAAGTGTGACAGGGAGGCGATGTCGCGGATGATCGTGAAGCTAGCGTACGGCAAACAGGGGGTGGAGGTGGATTTCCCCGA